>JAJECB010000238.1 GCA_022822245.1 Gammaproteobacteria bacterium | reverse complement strand
CGTCCTGTGGGCGCGGAAACGGCCTGACCGTGCGGGACCGACTGGCGAGATTCAAGTCTAAAACTCCTCTAGACGAAGAAAATAATAATCTTATCATATGGTTACAACCGAACGGCAGTCCAACGTTGGGACACTAGTGGATCGAAATCCATATTTCGGACCGAAATATGGACTATGTTCCGAAAAACCCCGTCGCAGTGACGCTCCGCCGGACTATGCGACCGGTGCCGCCTCGTTCGGAGGAGCGAGGATGCCGTGGAGGAAGGTCTCCGCCGCCTCGCGGACGAAGTCGTCGAGGGAGCCCTTCTCGGGGTCGTACCACTCCACCGACCAGTTGAGCGCGCCGAACAGGAACATCCTGGCCAGAGCGAGATCCCGTTCGGGGTGGAGCTCGCCCGCCGCCCGGGCTTCCTGCAGCATTCGCCGCCAGTCGTCGGCGTAGGCGCGCCGCCGCGACAGTATCCGGGTCCGGACGTCGGGCGGCGCCTGTCCGAAGATGCGGAAGCTCGCCGACGTGTACTCGCCGAGGTAGAGGAGACTCCGCAGGTGGGCCTCGATCCCGGTCCGGATCCGGTCCGAAGGAGAGGTCTCCGGCGGCAGGGCCTCGAGCGCCCGCCTCACTGCCGCGGATACCCGCGCGATGCCGATGTCCAGAACCTCTTCGAGGAGCCGTTCCTTCGAGTCGAAGTGGTAGTAGATGCTCCCCGCCCGGAGCCGGGCGGCCACCGCGATGTCGTTGAGGGTGGTCCCCGCGAATCCCTTGTCGCGGAAGGTGCGCGCCGCCGCGTCGAGGATCCGCTGCCGGGTACGCTCCGACTTCGGTCCTCCGTCGGCGCCGTTCCCGGGCCGGGAGCCGCGCGCCGGGCGCGCCGCGAGATCGGATGGTTCCGGGACGGGAGGCCTCGGGTTCGTCGTCGTCGGGTGCTCTTCGCTCATGTCTCCGGTCACGGGCGGGCGAGGGAACGCAAGCTCCAAAAATTCTAACACCCGCTAGAATTCCGCCACGAATCGGCTATGCTTGACGCTGCCCAGCGATTACCGACGGGAAGAATGGACATGCAGCGCCTCACGACCCTGGACCAGGGCTGCCAGGTGGCCCAACTGCGGCAGCTCCTCCGCTACCTCGACACCAAGACGACGGCGATGGCGGAGTCCGTGTACCGAAATCCGGTGACCGACTACACCTGCCGGGAGCAGCTCGCGGCCGAGCGGGAGACGCTGTTCCGCCGCCACCCGCTGCTCATGGGGCTCGGCAGCGAGATTCCGGAGCCGGGCGACTTCCTGACCGACGACTTCTCCGGGGTTCCCATCCTCGTGGTCCGGGGGGAAGACGGTGTCCTGCGCGGCTTTCTCAACGTCTGCCGGCACCGGGGGTCGCGGGTCGCGCAGGGGCGCGGCAACCGCAAGCGTTTCGTCTGTCCCTACCATGCCTGGACGTACGGCTCGGACGGGCGGCTGCTCCGGATCCCGCATGACGAGGGATTCCCCGGAGTGGACCCGGCGTGCCATGGCCTCACTCCGGTTCCGGTGGTCGAGAAGTACGGGCTCGTGTGGGCGATGACGAGCCCCGGGGCCGAATTCGACATCGACGAGGCGCTCGAAGGGGCGGAGGGCGACCTTGCGAGCTTCGACCTCGGCCGGTACTCCCTCTACGAGACCCGGGTGCTCGAGCAGAGGATGAACTGGAAGCTCGTGATCGACACCTTCCTCGAGACCTACCACGTCCGGGTGCTGCACCCCTCCACCCTCGACCCGATCCTCCATTCGAACGTCGGGACGTTCGACGAGTTCGGGCGCAACAGCCGGAGCATCTACGCCCGCCGGTCCCTCGACGAGCTGCGGGAGGTGCCCGAATCGGATTGGGACCTCGTCCACCACACCGCGCTCGTCTACGTGCTGTTCCCGAACACCGTCTTCATCATGCAGCAGGACCACCTCGAGACCTGGCGCATCTTCCCCGTCGAGGACGATCCGGACCGGGCCCGGATGTACGTCCAGCTCTACACCCCCGAGCCCGCCCTCACCGAGAGCGCGAAGGGTCACTGGGACCGGAACATGGACCTCCTGATGTCCATCGTCCTCGAGGAAGACTTCCCCAACGGCGAGAACATCCAGCGCAGCTTCTACTCGGGGGCGCAGGAGCACGTCACCTACGGGCGGAACGAGCCCGCCCTCGGCCACTACCACGAGTCGATCAAGCGCCATCTCGCCCGGGCCGCCTGAGCCGCGGCCGGCAGCGGAGTCCCGGTCCGCCCCGGTCCGGAACGGCGGCGGCCGGGGCGCCGGTCCCGCACCCCTCAGGCGGCCAGTCCGGCGGTCGACACGGTCCCGCCGCGTTCCGGAGTCGGTTCCGATCCCGCCCCGTCGCGTGACGTGAGGAGCGCGCACCCCCGGGCCACGTCCTCGATGGTCGCATCTCGGCGATGGGCGAGCTCGCCCAGGGTGCGCCGCCACCGGCGGGCCCCCGGCACGCCTCGGTACAGGCCGAGGAGGGGGCGCACCAGCTCTCCGAGGCGCGCGTCGCGGTCGAGCTCGCGCTTCGCGTAGGCGAGAAATCGTGCCGCCACCTCGCTCCGCTCCGGGGGCGGGGCGGTTTCGCCGAAGAGGGTCCGGTCGACCCCGGCGAGCAGCCAGAGGTCGTGCCAGGCGGCGCGGCCGAGCATGACTCCATCCACCCGGCGGAGCGCGGCCCTGGCCTCCTGAAGGGTCGTGATTCCTCCGTTGAGCACGATCTTGAGCCCCCCCATCTCGCGCTTCAGGCGGAACACCCGGTCGTGCCGCAACGGGGGGACCTCGCGGTTCTGGCGGGGGCTCAGCCCGTTCAGCCACGCCTTGCGCGCGTGGACGATGAACGTCGAGCAGCCCGCCTCGGCCATCGCCCCCGCGAAGTCGCGGAACCGCGCGTAGCTGTCGAGGTCGTCGATCCCGATCCGGGTCTTGACCGTGACCGGTATCGACACCGCGTCGCGCATGGCCGCGACGCACTCGGCGACGAGGACGGGCCGCGCCATGAGGGCGGCCCCGAAGCACCCCTTCTGAACGCGCGGGCTGGGGCAGCCCACGTTGAGGTTGATCTCGTCGTAGCCGGCGCGCTCGGCGCGACGGGAACCGCGGGCGAGGCCGGCGGGGTCGCTCCCGCCCAACTGGAGCGCCACCGGGTGCTCGGCCGGATCAAAGCGAAGCGCCCGCTCGGCATCCCCGTGGAGCAGGGCGCCGATCGGGATCATCTCGGTGTAGAGCCGCGCCCGCCGGCTGAGGAGCCTCAGCAGGTACCGGCCGTGGCGGTCCGTGCAGCCCATCATGGGGGCGACGCAGAACCGGTGGGGGCTCGGATTCGGGCTCGGGCTCGGGCTCGGGCTTGGTCGCGGGTGCGAGCTCATGCCGGGATCATAGCGAGGAAGGGCGGGGAAGGGCGGGGAGGGGCCGAGAGAGAAGAGGTCTCGCCGTGCGCGGCCGATTGCCGGCTGGGTCCGGACGGTTTCCGGTGGCCGGATCCGGGCAGGCGTGCTAGTCTTTTTTCTAACGTTCGTTCGAACACTGGCGAGCGTGCCCTTCGGCCATCGGAGACTCCACATGCCGTCCAGGAACGCCACCCGCGAGTTCGACCTCAAGATCGTCAACGGTTTCATCGTGGACGGAACGGGAACTCCCGGCTACGAGGGCGACATCGGCATCCGGGACGGCCGGATCGCCGCCGTCGGCGAGGCGCCGGGCCGCGCGGCGGAGACGATCGACGCGGGGGGCCAAGCGGTGTGTCCCGGGTTCGTCGACATCCACACCCACTACGACGCGCAAGTCATGTGGGACCGCATGCTCACCATCTCCCCCTGGCACGGGGTGACGACGGTGGTGATGGGCAACTGCGGCTTCTCCGTCGCGCCGACCCGGCCCGAGCACCGCGAGACGATCGTCCGCACCCTCGAGAACGTGGAAGGGATGACCGTCGCCGCCCTGCGCGAGGGACTCGGGGAGGAGTGGCCCTTCGCCACCTTCCCCGAGTACCTGGACGCGGTCGAGGGCCGCGGCACCGCGATCAACGTCGGGGCTCTCATCGGCCATACCGCCCTGCGGACCTGGGTGATGGGCGAGGACGCGACGGAGCGCGAGGCGACGGCGGCGGAGGTGGACGAGATGCGCCGGATCGTCGGCGAGGCGATGGAGGCGGGAGCGCTCGGCTTCGCGACCTCGAAGGCGCCGACCCACGTCGGCTACCACGGCAAGCCGGTCCCGAGCCGGGCCGCCGCGACCGGGGAGATCGTCGCCCTCGCGGGAGAGCTTCGCCGGGCCGGGCGGGGCGGCGTGGTCCAGGCGACTGTCGGCCGTTCGCTCTCCTTTCCGGAGTTCAAGGCGCTCAACGAGGCGTCGGGATGCACGGTGAGCTGGACCGCCCTCCTCGCGGGGATCGCCCTCCAGGACGGCGACGCGGACGAGCAGCTCCGCCGGTCCGCGGAGCTGGTGGCCGAGGGCTACGACGTCGTCCCCCAGGTGAGCCCCCGCGCCCTCAAGTTCGAGTACCAGCTCAAGGCCCCCTTCGTGTTCGAGGCGATGCGCCTCTTCCGGCCGGTGTCCGAGGCCGACGCGGCGGGCAAGAAGCGGCTCTACGCGGACCCCGACTTCCGGGCCGCGGTGTGGGAGCGGCTGAGCGAGCGGGTCCCGCCGTCGTTCCGGCGGTCGTTCCGGGAAACGGTGGTGAGCGAGGCGCCGGGGCGGCCGGAGCTCGCCGAACGCCCCCTCTTCGAGCTCGCGGAAGCGGCCGGCAAGACGCCCGTCGAGTACCTGTTCGACCTCGGGCTCGAGAGCGATCTCGAGGCGCGGTTCCGGATGCCGGTCGCGAACCACGACGAAGACGAGGTGGAGCGGCTCCTCCTCGACCCCAATACCGTGGTGGGGCTCTCCGACGCGGGCGCGCACGCGAGCCAGCTCTGCGACGCCTGCGCGACCACGTTCCTCCTCAAGCGCTGGGTGCGCGAGAGGAGGTCGCTCGGTCTGGAGCAGGCGGTTCGGATGATCACGTCCCGACCCGCCGAGGTATTCGGGATCGCGGAGCGAGGCCGCCTCGCTCCCGGGCTCGCAGCGGACGTGGTGGTGTTCGACCCGGACACCGTCGGCGACGGCCCGCTCCGGCGCGTGTACGATTTTCCGGGCGGAGCCGACCGCCTCATCTCCGAGGCGGAGGGGATCGAGGCGGTCATCGTGAACGGCACGGTCATCCGGCGGAGCGGGGAGGACCGGGTGGACCCGTCCGGCCCTCTGCCCGGGCGCCTGCTCCGCAACGGCCGGGCGGCTCCGCCAGGGCGCAACCGGACCTCCGCCACCGCGGCCGACTGATCATCGAAGAGGAGGACGAGCTCATGGCCGGATACGGCTACATCATCGGGCAGGTCGAAGTGAAGGACCCGGATGCGTACAAGGAGTACATCGCTCAAGCGCCCGCGACCATCGCGCAATACGGTGGTGAATACCTCGTGCGGGGGGGCGCCTTCGAGGTGCTGGAGGGTGAGTGGGCGCGCGAGCGCACCGTCGTGCTCCGCTTCCCGAGCGTCGAGGACGCCAAGCGGTGGCACGCCTCGCCGGAGTACGAGGAACC
This sequence comes from Gammaproteobacteria bacterium, assembly GCA_022822245.1. The sequence goes on along the minus strand of JAJECB010000238.1, from coordinate 3,402 downwards.
GAAGGCGCTCCGCAATCGGGTCGCCCTCACCAACATGGTCGTGATCGAGGGTGCCGCCTCCGGCTAGCCACCGGCGCCCCCGCCTCAGAGCTCCTTGCAGAGGCGAAGCGAATCGTAGATCGCGGCGGGGATGTTGCGGCTCGCGACCGCGTCGCCGACCCGGAACAGCATGAACGCGCCGTCCGGGTTGGACGCAACCGCCTGGGGGCGGCCCGCGATCAGGGCCTCGATGTCGAGCTCCCCTTCGTTGCGGGCGAGCGGAGCGAGCTCGTGGAAGAGCTCCGCCGCGGGGAGCGTTCCGTGCTCGACGACGACCTGGTCGACGAGGCGCGTCTCCTCCTCGTCGGTGTACTCGTTGCGGAGCACCGCGCGCAGCCGGTTGCCGTCGCGTTCGACCGAGCGCAACCGGCGGTCGGGGGTCAGGGTGACCCCCTTCGCGTAGAAGCTCGCGAGGTACACCGGGTAGTTCGTCGCCCCGACCTCGTGGGCGGCCAGGCGGTCCGGGGTCGCGAGCTCCACCGACGAGCCGCGCGAGGCGAGGTAGTCGACGACGCTCGGCCCCTGGTGGTCCCCGTGGTCGTCGAAGACGAGCACCTCGGCGCCGGGCTCGACCTGCCCCCCGAGCACGTCCCACGCGCTGACCGCGTGCTCCGCCCCCGCCACCCGTTCGAGGTTCGGCACCCCTCCGGTGGCGGTGACGACGACGTCCGGGCGCTCCGCGAGCACGTCGGCGGCCTCCGCGTAGCGGTTGAGGTGCACCGCGACGCCGAGGTGCTCGACTTCCGATGCCAGCCACTCGGCGATGCCGAGCAGCTCCTTTCGCCAGGTCGCGCGCGCCGCGAGCACGATCTGCCCCCCGGGCTCGCTCGCCGCGTCGAAGACGACGACCTCGTGGCCGCGCAGCGCCGATACCCGGGCCGCCTCGAGTCCCGCCGGACCCGCCCCCACCACGACCACCTTCCGCCGCGGGCCGTCGCCCGGCCGGACGACGTGCGGCATCGTCCGTTCGCGGCCGGTCGCGGGGTTGTGGAGGCACAGGGCGTCGCCCCCGACGTAGATGCGGTCGATGCAGTAGCCGGCGCCGACGCAGGGCCGGATCCGCTCTTCCTCGCCCCGCATCATCTTCGCGACGATGTGCGGGTCCGCCATGTGGGCACGGGTCATCGCGATCATGTCGACGAGGCCCTCGCGCACGCAGTGCTCGGCGGTCGGAAGGTCCATGACGCGGGTCGCGTGGAAGACCGCGAGCCCGGTTTCCCGCTTCATCCGCGCCGCGATGTGCACGAAGGGCGCCCGCGGCCCCGCCATGCTCGGAATGGAGCGCGAGAGTCCGCGCTCGTCTCCCACCTGGCCCGCGACCACGTTCAGGAAGTCGCACATCCCGGTGTCCGCGTAGATCTTCGCAAGCGCCAGGCAGTCCTCCTGGTCGAGCCCGCCCTCCTTGAGCTCGTCTCCCATCATCCGGAAGCCGACCAGAAAGTTCTCTCCCACCCGGCGGCGTACCTCCGCCAGGACCTCGAGTCCGAAGCGGGCGCGGTTCTCGAGGCTTCCTCCGTACTCGTCGGTCCGCCGGTTGACGAGCGGCGTCCAGAACTGGTGGATGAGGTGCCCGTAGGCGAGGAGCTCGACGCCGTCGAGCCCGCCCTCCCGGCAGCGGACCGCGGCGTCGCCGAAGGCCCGCACCACCCGCCGGATGTCGCTCCGGTCCATCTCCTTCGGAAACGAGCGGTGGGCGTGCTCGCGCACCGGCGACGGCGCGACGGGGGGCAGCCAGTCCTCGACGTCCCAGAGCGTGCGGTGCCCCATGTGGGTGATCTGGCACATGATCGCGCACCCGTGCCGGTGCACGCGCTCGGAGAACTCGCGGAGCACGGGGACGATCGAGTTGTCGCCGATCCAGATCTGGCCGAACGCCGACGGCGAGTCCGGGGCGATGTTCGACGACCCCCCGAACATGGTGAGGGCGAGCCCGCCCTTCGCCTTCTCCTCGTGGTAGAGCTGATAGCGGAGCTTCGGGTGCCGATCCTCGACGTAGCCCGGGGCGTGGCTCGTGCTCATGAGCCGGTTCCGGAACGTGACGTGGCGAAGCCGGAATGGCTCGAGGAGGTGTGGGTACGGGCTCGTGCTCATCCTGGGCGGCTTCCGCGAACGACCTTCCCATCATGGCGAATCGGACGCGTCCCGCGCAACGCAGCGAACGGGGAATGTCCTCCGTCCGCGGGTACGGGCGGCCACTGGAGATGGACTCGGGCTCCCCGTCCGGCATGCGACTAGTCGCCGCTCGCGGCGCGCGGCGTGTTGCCGGGGTTCCGGATTTCGCGATAACCTGAAGTTTCACACGCATCCGGCGGATTCGTTCGGCATCGGGTATTCGATGGACGAGGCTGCTTCGGTGGAGACCCCATCCGGCAAGTCCGCGCCGGACGAGAACTTTCCCGTCGGTTCCCGGTTGCTGACGGCGCGTTTGCGGCCGCATGTCGCGGCCTTCTATGCCTACGCGCGGGCGATCGACGACATCGCGGACAACCCCGAGCTCGCGCCGGAGGACAAGGTCGCACGTCTGGACGGTTTCGCCCGCGCGGTGAGCGGTGCGGAATCGACAGACCCCGCCTACCGCAAGGCGCACGACGTCCGCCGCAGCCTCGCCGAGACCGGGGTGACGCACCGCCACTGCGTGGACCTCACCCGCGCGTTCAAGCAGGACGCGACCAGGCTCCGCTACGACGACTGGGACGACCTCATCGGCTACTGCAACTTCTCCGCGGCGCCGGTCGGGCGCTACCTCGTCGACCTGCACGGTGAGTCGGTCGAGGCATACCCCGCCTCCGACGCGCTCTGCAACGCGCTCCAGGTCCTCAACCACCTCCAGGACTGCGGCGACGACTACCGGGCGCTCGACCGCGTCTATCTTCCGCAGGACTGGATGGCCGATGCCGGCATCGCCGTCGAGGCGCTCGGGGGCACCCGGACCCCGGCCTCCCTCCGGAGGGTCCTCGACCGCTGCCTCGATGCGACGGACGGCCTGCTCGCGTCGGCCGAGCGCCTTCCGGGTGAGCTTCGCGACACCCGCTTCGCCATGGAAGCGGCCGCGATCGTGGCCATTGCGCGGAAGCTCGGCCGCGAGCTCCGCCGCCGCGACCCCCTCGCCGAACGGGTGGTCCTGACGAAGGCCCAGTACGCGGCCTGCTGCGCCCGGGGAGTCGGGCGGGTTCTGTTCCGAAGGGCGGTTCGCCGCCTCCGTCCCGCGGCGGCGGACGCTTCTCGCATCGGCCCGCCGGCGGGCAGCCGGGACCATTCATGAGCTCGGCGCGACACCGCGCCGTGACCGCCCGGCACGGCCCGACCGGCGGCGAAACGGACCCCCGGGCGCACGTGAACCGCGTCGTCGCCCGCTCGGGGACG
>JAJECB010000035.1 GCA_022822245.1 Gammaproteobacteria bacterium | reverse complement strand
GTGTGCGGGTAGAAGGCCCAGTCCTGGTGCCACTCGACGGGCGCGCCGTAGCCCGGCGACTTGAGGTTCACCTTGCCGCCCGCCCGCACCCGGATGTCGCGGCCGATGAGGGGCTCGAGAGCGGCCATCACCGGCGGGTGGCCGGCCATGTCCCAGTAGAAGGGATGGGCGAGGTGGGGGCTCTTGATGCGCCGGACGCGCGGGCGCTCCGGGGTGTGGGTGGGCTCGAGGTCGAGGACCTTCGTGTGGCCGGTGAGGCCGCGCGCGCCCGCGACCACCTCGTCCGTCACCCGCCGGAGCTCGCCGAGGGTGTCCGCGTCGAGGAGCCGTTCGACGACGACGTAGCCCTCGCGCCGGTAGTGCTCGATCTGTTCGCGCGTCAGCATGGTCCGCATCCGCTCCCGTCTCGCCCTCGCGCCCGCGCCGGCCTCGCCGTCCCCGCGTGCGGGCACCCCCGCCGCGGAGCGCCGAGCGAACTTCGCCGCTTGCTTCCGCGCCGCGCACCGGGTGGTGCCATCATAATATCGCGCGGCGCGATCCCGACAAGCGGCGACGAGCCAGCCCCAGCCACTGCCCTTGCAGGGACCCGCGCAAGCCAGCACCAGATGAAGTCCATCGGACCGGACCGGCCGCCCGCCGGAACAACCCTCGACGCCTCCCCGCCCGGCGCCCCGGCCAGCGCGCCGGTCGACGCCGCGGCGGCGGCCCGGCCGTCGAAGTGGCTGTGGCTCGCGGTCGCCGCGATGCTCATCCAGCAGGCATTCTCCTACATGTCGACCCTGGTGCTGCCCGTCGCCGCGCCCGCCATCTCGGAGGCGACCGGGCTCGGCATCTCTCTCGTCGGCGTCTACACCGCCATCATGTACGTCGCGTCCACCTTCTCGGCGGGCGCCTCCGGAGCCTTCATCCGGCGCTACGGCGCGCTCCGGGTGAGCCAGGCCGCCCTCGTCCTGATGGGGCTCGGGCTCGTCTTCTCCTGGCCGGGCTGGGCGCTCCTCTTCGCGCTGACCGCGTTCGTGATCGGAGCGGGATCGGCCGTCTCGACCCCGGCGAGCTCGGATATCCTCGGCCGTTACTGTCCGCCCCGTCGCGCCCCGCTCATCTTCTCCATCAAGCAGACCGGAGTGCCGGTGGGAGGCATGCTCGCGGGCGTCCTCGTGCCCGCGTTCACCATCGCGCTCGGGTGGGAGGGGGCGTTCCTCGCCAGCGGGGCGATGTGCCTCGCCCTCGCCTTCCTCCTTCAGCCGCTGCGTGCGGAGTTCGACCAGTACCGGAGCCCCTCGCACCGCATCTCGATGCGGGCGGTGGTCCACACCGTGCGCGGCGTGCTCGGACACCGGCGGCTCCGCGAGCTCGCCCTCTTCTCGGTCTCCTGGGTGGGCCTTCAGGCCATCTACGGCGCGTTCCTCTTCGCGTTCCTCGCGGACGGGCTCGGCTATCCGCCGGAGACGGCGGGGTGGGTGTTCGCGGCGGGGAACGCGGCCGCCGTCGGAGCGCGGATCCTGTGGGGGTGGATCGCGAGCCGCTTCGTCAACGCACGCATCCTCCTCGGCTGGCTCGCGGTGGTCATGGCGGGGGCGAGCATCGCAACCGCCGGATTCGGCCCCGGCTGGCCGATCGTCGCCATTGCCGCCGTCTCGGTGGTGTACGCGGGCACCGCGATCAGTTGGCACGGCGTGCTGCTCGCCGAGATCGCGCGCCTCTCCCCGGTCGACCGGATCGGCGCGATGACGGGGGGCGTGCTCCTCTTCACGAGCACCGGCATCATGGTGTACCCCCTCCTCTACGGCGCGATCCTCGAGGCCACCGGGAGCTATGCCCCCGGATTCGTCGTCGCCGCCGTCCCCGCCCTCTACACCGGTCTCCGGATGCTCCTCCGCCGACCTCGCCGGCCACGCTCCCCCCGCCGACCATGAGGCGCCCCGTGGACACTCGATTCCCGAGGCGCCAAGGCTCGCAAACGCAACATAAGTGTTGACTTCATCAGAACCTTCTCCTATTCTTGCGTGGCCCCGAACTGCAACGGGGAGCTAACCGAAGAACGACACATCGAATTCCCGACGATCAACGAAGCACCGGAGAACGAACATGGAACCCACCGTGCGCCTCCTTACCTGGGGTAACCCTGATGAATTCAAACCAATTCCGCCGGTGGCTCAAGAAGCACGACTGCACGTTCCGCTCCCACAAGGGCGGCAGCGGACACCTCACCGTCCGGCGCGGTGATCGCACATCGCAACTGCCGATGCACGGCTCTCGAAGGGAGCTGGGCACCAAACTCATCGCCAAGATCAAGAAAGACCTGGGGTTATCCTGATGCTCTCTTATCCGATTGATCTCGAAGATGACGACGGCACCCTCCTGGCCACGTCTCCGGACTTCCCGGAGCTCACCACCTTCGGCGACGATCGTGACGAGGCGCTGAATCGCGCCATCGATGCCCTGGAAGAAGCAATCGCGGCCCGCATCCACACGGGTCAGGACATTCCTGCTCCCTCGCGTGGGAACCGTCGAGCCACGCTGCCCACCCTCACCGCCATCAAGGTGATCCTCTACCAGGGAATGAGAGACCAGGGGGTTGGAAAAGCGGAGCTGGCCCGGCGCCTTGGCTGGCATCTGCCGCAAGTGGACCGCGTTCTTGACGTGCACCACCGCTCTCGACTCGACAGGATGGACGCCGCGCTGCGCGCCATTGGACGGCATCTCGAGGTGAGCGCTCGCGACGACGCGTCACTGAAGACGTAGCCGGCCGCCCGTCCGCCACGTCCCGCCGCTCTCCTCACCACCACAATTGATGCTCCCCGCCGTTCGGTACAAGACGGTTTCGGACTCAGCGGGGGAGCATGATAGTTTAGGCGGCTTGGCCCGGCCTGCGTCGCCGGCGCTCCGAACCCAGCCCGTTTCGACCGCGGCCGGTCCCGGCCGCACGCCGTACAGGAGTCATCGATGAAGTTCTACGACTGCGCCACCGCTCCGAGCCCGCGCCGCGTGCGCATCTTCGCCGCCGAGAAGGGAATCGAGCTCCCCACCGTGCAGGTGGACCTTCGCAGCGGCGAGCACTTCGGGGACGCGTTCCGGGCCATCAACCCGACCTGCACGGTGCCGGTGATCGAGCTCGACGACGGCACGTGCATCTACGAGTCGGTCGCGGTGTGCCGCTACCTCGAGACGGCGTACCCCGAGCCGCCCCTCTTCGGAAGCGACCCGACGGAGCAGGGAGTGGTCGCGATGTGGGACCACCGCATCGAGACCGAGGGCTTCATGGCCGCGGCCGAGATGTTCCGCAACGCCGCGCGCGGCATGAAGGACCACGCGCTCACGGGTCCCGAGCCGGTCGCCCAGATCCCCGAGCTGGTCGAGCGCGGCCGGATGCGGGTGGGGAGGTTCTTCGACACCCTCGACGCCCAGCTCGACGGGCGCGAGTTCGTCACCGGCTCGAGCTACACGGCGGCCGACATCACCGCGCTCGTCGCCGTCGACTTCATCAATCGACTCAAGGTGGAGACCCCCGAGGGATGCGAGAACGTCCGCCGCTGGCACGAGGCGGTGAGCGCCCGCCCGAGCGCGAGCGCCTGATGCGCCAAGCTGCGGGGAGTCGCCCTGCGAAACATGCCCGACTCGGGGGAGGAACCGCGGCGCCCGGCGGAGGGCTCCCGAGTCGGGAGGACGCGTCGGACGCTCGTCGGCCGGAAGGAAGAGGCGATACCGGCACCGGATCGCGGGTCCGCACCGGCGTCGACCGCGGTTTCCGGAGAAACGCCGGACCACGGACGGCGGCATGGCCGCGAGGGCACCGCCTTCCTTCCCTCGTCGTCGCCGTCATCCTCGCGCTCGGCCTCGCCGCCGGACCGCGACTCGTCGCGCACGCCGCCGAAGCGACGGTCGCCGTCGCGACCAACTTCCTGGTCCCCCTGCGGGCGCTTGCCGAAGAGTTCACGGACCGGACCGGGCATTCGCTTCGCATCAGCTCGGGCTCGACCGGCCAGCTCTACGCCCAGATCACGAACGGCGCGCCCTACGACGTGTTCCTCTCCGCCGACGCCGCGCGCCCGCTCCGCCTCGAGGAGGCGGGGGCCGCCCTGCCGGGCACCCGACGGACCTATGCGCTCGGGCGGATCGTGCTGTGGAGCGCGGACCCGGGAAGGGTCGACGCGGGCGGGGCGCAGGCCCTCGGCACCCTCGGGGACGGCAAGATCGCGATCGCGAACCCCGAGGTCGCCCCGTACGGGGTCGCCTCGCAGGAGACCCTCGAGCGGCTCGGATTCTGGGAGCCGTTCCAGGATCGGCTCGTGCGCGGGATCAACGTCGCCCAGGTCTTCCAGTTCATCGGCACCCGAAACGCGGCCATGGGGTTCATCGCCATGTCGCAGCTCTCGGGCCGGCCGAAGGGCGGGGAAGGCAGCATCTGGATCGTCCCCGCCGACCTCCACGGCCCGATCCGCCAGGACATGGTGCTCCTCGAGCAGGCCGCGGGGAACGAGGCCGCCCTTGCCTTCCTCGACTTCCTTGCCGCGCCGGACATCCTCGCCCGCATCGAGGGCTTCGGGTACTCCGCGCCGACGGACTGATGGAGGGATCGGACGCGGGGCGCCGACGATGACCGTGACAAGCGCGCGTTTTTCACCAATCTTCGTAGCGAGGGCGTCGAGACGCCTCGGTGACGGGGTGCACGGACCGAGAGACGCTGAAGGCGTAGCCAACACTACGTCGAAGCGGCTCGAGGGA
>JAJECB010000417.1 GCA_022822245.1 Gammaproteobacteria bacterium | reverse complement strand
GCGGTCGTCGGCTCGTCCGCGATGAGCAGGCTCGGCTCGAGGATGAGCGCGCAGGCGATGATCACCCGCTGCTGCATCCCTCCGCTGAACTCGTGAGGGTAGTGGCCGAGCCGCTCGTCCGCCCGGGAGATGCCCACTGCTTCCAGCATCTCGACCACCCGGTCCCGGGCCCGCGCCCGCGGTAGGCGCGTGTGCAGCTCGAGCATCTCGCGCACCTGGTGACCGATGCGCTGGACCGGGTCCAGGGTGGCGGCCGGGTCCTGGAAGATCATGGCCATCTCGCGGCCGCGCACGCGGCGCATGTCGGCTTCGCTCATGGCGAGGAGCTCGCGTCCCGCGAGCCGCACGCTTCCCGTGACGATCCGGCCGGGCGGCGGGATGAGCCGCATGATCGAGAGCCCGAGCGCGGACTTGCCGCAGCCGCTCTCGCCGGCAATGCCCACCGCCTCGCCGGGGCGCACGGAGAGGCTCACCCCGTTCACCGCCTTGACGCTCCCCTTGCGGGTCTCGTAGTGGGTCACGAGGTCCTCGACTGCCAGCAGGGGCCCGGTCAACCGCTTGTCCTCACAGCCGGTACTGGCGCGGATCGTAGGTATCGCGCAGGAAGTCGCCGAAGAGGTTGATGCCGATCGCGGTCGCGACGATGGCGAGCCCCGGGGCGAGCACGATCCACGGGCTCTGGTAGAGGTAGTTCCTCCCGTCGCTGATCATCATCCCCCACGACGGGGTCGGCGGCTGGATGCCGAGGCCGAGGAAGCTCAGGGCGGCCTCGGAGATGATGACGATCGCGACGTCAAGGGTCGCGAGCACGATGATCGACGGGAACGCGTTGGGGAGGATGTGCTTCACCATGATCGCGGCGTGGGACACGCCGATGCTGCGCGCGGCCTGCACGAAGTCCGTCTCGCGGAGCTTCAGGGTTTCGCTGCGAACGAGGCGCGCGAAGTTGACCCAGAACGCGACCGAGAGGGCGAGGATCAGGGTCTCGAACCCGGGACCGAAGATTGCGAGGAGGATGAGGGCGAGCAGCAGGAAGGGGAACGAGAGCTGGAAGTCGACGACCCGCATGAGGACCGCGTCGAGGATCCCGCCGAAGTAGCCCGAGAGAAGACCCACCGTCGAGCCGAAGACGGCGATGATCACGATGACGACGATGGCCACGAAGACGGAGGTGCGCGCGCCGAGGATCACCCGGCTCAGGATGTCGCGGCCCATGTTGTCGGCGCCGAGGAAGTGCGAGAGGCTCCCGTCCGGCGCATAGAAGGGGGGCCGGAACCGGTCGCCGAGCACCTGCATCGTCGGGTCGTGGGGCGCGAAGAGGGGCGCGAACGCGGCGGTGAAGAGCACGATTGCGATGATCGCGAAGCCGATCATCCCCTTCGGGGCGCGCCGGAGCTCGGCGAAGAAACGCGAGAGGAACCGCGGAGCCGTTTCTGCGGCGTGAGTTCGCGGCGCGAGTGCCCCGGCGTCCACCGCCCCCGACTCAGTGGCCATAGCGGATCCTCGGGTCCAGTAACCGATAGACGAGGTCCACGATCAGGCTCAGGGACACGAAGAGGATTGACGAGACGAGCACGGTCCCCTGGATGAGCGGCAGGTCGCGCCACAGGATGGCCTCCACCGCGAGCCGCCCGAGCCCCGGCCAGGCGAACACGTTCTCGACGATGAAGGCGCCGCTCACGAGGAAGCCAAGCTGGAGGCCGAGCATCGTCACGGCCGGGATCATCGCATTCCGGAGGGCGTGGCGGAGGTAGATGACCCGGGGCGGCGCACCCTTGGCGCGGACGAACATCAGGAAGTCCTGGCGGATCACCTCGAGCATGGTCGAACGGATGAGCCGGGCGTTGATCGCGACCACCGATGCCGCGAGGGTCGCCGCGGGCATGAGGAGGTAGCGGAGGTTCTTCCAGAAGATCCCGAGGTCGCCCCGGACCGCGGCCTCCCACGCGCCGGCGACGATCGACCCGGAGCGCCCGGCGGGCGGAAGCCAGCCGAGCTCGACGGAGAACACGAGGATCATGAGGATGCCGAGGAGGAAACCCGGCACCGCGACCCCGAGGGTCGCGAGGGTCATGCCGAGCTGATCCACGAGGCGGCCCTGGTGGATCGCGGTCACCATGCCGATCGGGATCGCGAGGACGACGGCGAGGAACATCGCGAGCAAGGTCAGCTCGAGGGTCGCGGGGACGCGCTCCAGGATCATCGCGGCGACCGGCTGGCGGTGTCGGATTGACGTGCCCATGTCGCCGTCGAGAAGCCCCGAGACGTAGGCAACGAAGTGTTGGGGGACGGTGCGGTTGAGTCCAAGCTCCTCGCGCACCCGCTCCGCGTCCTCCTCGGTGATCCCCGGATTGCCGACGATCATGACATCGACGATGTCGCCCGGGATCAGCCGCACGAGCATCGCCACGACGAAGACCACCACCAGCACCACGAAGAGCGACTGCATGAGCCGCCCGACGACGTAGCTCCCGATCACCGGAGCTCCGCCAGGGTGAGGGGCACCAGCTCGTCCGCGCTTCGCTTCCGGTGGTCGTGGGCAGGGGTGCGCGTGATCGCCCGGCGCTGGGCGGCGCTTGCCCGGCGGCAGGCACCGGTAACGTCGACCCGGAGCGCGCGCCCGTCTCGGAGGACCGGTTCACCGGCCACGTAGACGTCGCGCACCGCCCGGTCCGCGGCGCTGAAGATGAGGCTCTTCAGCGGGTCCCGCACCGGCTGCATCGCGGGATGCGCGAGGTCGACCAGCACGAGGTCGGCCCGGGCGCCGGGGACGAGTCTCCCGAGGTCCTCCCGACCGAGCGCGCGCGCTCCGTTCACGGTGAGCGCGGAGAAGATGTCGGCGGTCGTGAGCGCGTGCACCCAGCCTGCCGCGATCCGCCCGAAGTAGGCGGCGTGGCGGGCCTCTTCGAGGAGGTTGTGCGGATAGCTGTCGGTGCCGATTGCGACGTTGACCCCTGCGTCGACGTAGCTCCCGAAATGTTCGAGGGTGTAGCCGCGCCGGCCGAAGATCGTGGGGCAGTGGGCGACGCTCGACCCCGCGTCGGCGATAAGGCGGAGGTCGAGCCGGGTCGGCCAGGTCGACGTCGAGTGATGGTCTACGAACATCGCATGCCCGACGATGGTCGTCTCGTCGAGGACGCCGAGCTCGGAGAGCCACTGGATCGGGGTCACGCCGTGGCGGCGGACGATCTCCAGGAACTCGACCACGCTCTGCGCGGCGTGCACTTGCCACCTGAGCCGATTGCCCCGGGCGAAGGCATGCGATTCGCGCAGGAGGTCGGGGCTCACGGTGTCGATCTGCATCGGCGCGAGCATGCCGGTCACCCGACCGCTCGGGTGCCTGGCCTGCTCCTCGATGAACGCGAGGGCTTCCTCGTAGCCGGCGCGCCCCGCGGCCCGGTCCCAGCGATACTGGACGGTGTGGCCGTCCGGGGTGTGCCAGCGTGCGCACCGGAAGCCGGGGGCGGTCACCAGGCGCACGCCTGCGTCGACCATCCGCGCCGTCGGCGCGCGCTGCACCCCGAGGCTGATGTCCACGAGGGTCGTCACCCCGCTCTGGATCGCCTCCGCCACCGCGACCTCGGCCGCCGCCTCCATGCCCTCGGGGTCGGGGCGGAACGCGTTGTTGTATTCGTAGAGGCTCGACCCGTAGAGCCGTTCGCTCCCGACGTCCTCGGTGATCCCGCGGTGCATGGGCTCGAGGGTGGGGTGGGAGTGGATGTCGATGAGCCCCGGGAGGACGAGAAGGCAGCTCCCGTCGATCTCGTGCGCCGCATCGCCGGGGTAATCGGGCCCCGTGTGGATGATCCGATCGGGCTCGAAGGCGACGTCGATCCCGCGCGTGTAGGCATGCCGTTCCCGGTGCGGGTCCCACACGACGGCCCAGTCGGCCCGCCGCACCACGGTCGTCCCGCTCATCGTGAAGTCACCTCCTCCTTCCTTGCGTCCGCGTGTCCCCCATGCCGCGTGCGGCAATGGCCGGGCGTGTCGTCACGCCGCCGCCGACGGGGACCCGCTGTCGAGTCCGGCGCGCCGCCCGGCGGTCAGCTCTCGAGGTAGACGTCGTTCAGAATGAGCGTGCCCGCCGCGGTCAGGTTGATGTGCACGTTGTCCCGCATCGCGGCCGCGATGTTGGCCTCGATGACGGGCAGCCAGTGGGCGTCGCCGATGGTGATCCGCTGTATCCGCTCGAGCTGCGCCATCCGTTTCTCCGCTTCGAACTCGGTGCGCTGCGCGTGCACCAGCTCGTTCAGCTCGTCGGTCTCGACATTGGAGAGGTTGAGCCCCGAGCCGTTGGCGAAGAGATAGTTCACGATGTCAGCGTCGGAGTAGGAATAGGACATGTAGACAAGGTCGTACCGTCCCTTGTTGCGGAGCGCGCCGTACTCGGCGTTGGGCAGGGCCGAGATCTCGAGCTCCACGCCAACCGCGGCGAGATCCGACTGCAGCACCTCGCCGAAGGCGCGCCCGATTTCGTCCTCCTTGGTGAGGAACGTGAGCTTGAGCCCCTCCCCGGCGCCGGCCTCGGCGAGCAGTGCCCGGGCCGCCTCCGGGTCGTAGTTGTAGCCGTACTCCGCGGTTGCCGGGTCGTGCTGCGCGTAGGACGAGGCGAGTGGGCTCGTCGATATCGACCCGTTGCCGTCGAGCGCGAACACGAGCACTTTCTCGCGCTGGAGCGCGTGGGCGATCGCCTTGCGGACGGTCGGGTTGTCCATGGGGGGACGATTCTGCGCGTACACGATACCGTGGGCGCCGAGGGCCGGCTGGGTGTGCACCTTGATGTCGGGCGACGCCTGGAGTTGGCGAAGGCTCTCGAGGGGCACCGCCGACGACCCCGCGATGAGATCGATCTCGCCGCTCAGCAGCGAGGCGACGCGGGTCTGGGCCTCGGGGATGGTGCGGAATTCCGCGCTGTCGAGGTGGGCGGCGCCGCTGTTCGCATAGGCGGGCGAGGCCCAGTCGCGCTTCTCGTTTCGCTCGAGCCGGATGACGTCGTTCGCGTCCCAGCCCGCGAATCGGAACGGCCCGGTGCCGACGGGATTGCGCCCGTAGGCGTCGCCGTGGCGTTCGACCGCAGCGGGGCTGATCGGAGAGGCGTAGGGGATCAGGAATCCGACCCAGAGCGCCACGTAGGGCTGCTTGTAGACGTAGGCGACGGTGAGGTCGTCGATGACCTCGACCCGGTCGATTGGCCCCAGGAGGAAGCTCGTGGGGGAGGCGGTCGCGGGATTGACGTAGCGTTCCACCGTGAGCTTGACCGCCTGCGCGTTGAACGGCGTGCCGTCGTGGAACTCGACCTCGGGGCGAAGGTTGAAGACGACGGTCTTGTTGCCGTCGCTGAATTCCCAGTCGAGGGCGAGGCTCGGGTGCACTACGCCGGTGCGGGGGTCGATCACCGCGAGCGGATCGTAAAGGTGCGCCTGGATCTCGGAGTCCGACACCTGCCCCGCTTTGTGCGGGTCCATCGTGCTCGAACCCGAGGCGCGCCCGACTCGAAGGTGTCCACCTCGGGCTTGCGCGAACGCGCGCGGGGTGGGGCCGGTGGCGAGCGCGGCAGCCGCGAGAAGGGTGCCCCCCGCGCGCAGGAACCCGCGTCGGGAGAGCGCCCAGCGGCGGGCGAAAGCGTAGGTCTGCTGTTCGAAGCTCAAGTCTCCGAACGGGGTGCCGTCCTCGGTGGTCCGGCGGTGCTTCCAGTCATCGTGATCGGTCATCGTCATGTTCTCCCTGTTCCAATTCCTCGCTGCGCGCCGTCGTGCACACGCGGCCCTTCTCTTGTCTGCTTCGCCGACCACCGCCGGCGGCAGAGTCGTTCTGCTTGAAGTCCTCCTTCACCATACTCGGTGCGCTCGCGCGCTCGCGCGCTCGCGCGCTCCCGACCCTGGGGTTCCCGCCCCCGGGCCCGTGCGCTACCGGGCGTTCACACGCCAGAAGGGCTCCGGGGCCTCGAGGTCCGCATAGCCCTCGTAGAGCCGTCGCACCGGCTCGTAGAGCGCCTTCGCGAACGCCCGTTCGGCCTCCTCCTCCCCGCTCAGCGGATGTGCGAGTGAACGGCGAAGCTCCTCGAGCGCCGCCTCCTTGTCGACGCGGCACACGGCGCCGTCCTCCACCACCATCGCACCGTCCACCATCACCGCATCGACGTGCTCGGCCTTGGCCCGGTTGAGGACCGCCTCGACGGGCCCGATGACCGGGTCGAGGTAAGGACCGGCGAGCCGATCCGCATCGATGAGAACGAGATCGGCCTGCATCCCCGGGCGGAGCGCTCCGATCCGGCCCGCGAACGGCGTTGTCCGGGCCCCGCCCGCGGTCGCCATGGCCAGCACCTCCTCGGCCGTCGGCATGCGCTCGTCCATGCCCGGCTCGCGGTGCAGGCGAAGCACGAGCCGCATCTCCTGGAGCATGTCGCGGTCGTCGTTCAGCCCTGCCTCGTCGATCCCGAGGGCCACGTTCACTCCCCGCCGGGCAAGCCGGTTGAGGGGGAGGATTCCACTCCGGAGCCGCAGGTTGGAGCTGCAGTTGTGGCAGATGTGGGTGCCCGTATCGGCGGCGAGCTCGATGTCGGCCTCGGTCATCCAGACCCCGTGCCCGAGGGTGACGTGGGGTCCCAGCATTCCGCACCGCTCAAGGTGCTCGAGGGCCGATCCACCGGTCCGCCGCCGGGCGTACTCCTTCTGGTAGATCGTCTCGAGGAGGTGGATGTGCAGCGGCACCTCGTGCCGGCGCGCGGCGGCGTCGAGGATCTCGAGCGCGGAGTCCGAGCACCAGTGCAGATTCCCGGGAGCGAGCTGGATGGCGATCCGCGGGTGGTCCGCATAGCTCCGCAGCAGATCCTCGAAGAGTCCGAGCTGCTCTTCGAGCGGGACCGTGTAGTGCTCGAACCGGGCCGCCAGCCGGGGGCGGAGCGCTTCCGGCACGCCGGCGAGCATTGCGTCGTCGTCGATCAGCATGCTCCGGTTCTGGTCGCGCATCGCGACCGAGAACGAGACCCGCATGCCGACCTCATCGTAGGCGGCGAGCATCCGCTCCACCATGTTGCGGACCGCCGGGAGGTCGCGGTGGACCCATGCAAAGATGTGCTGGACGGTGGTCACTCCGGACTCGAGCATCTCGAAGGCGGAGTAGAGCGTGTCCAGATAGGGATCGACCGCGCGGGCGCCGATGCGCGTGATCGCCCACATCTCCAGCGGTTCGTCGAGCGAGCCCAACTGAACCGGTGTCATGCCGACATGATGATGGGCGTTCACGAACCCCGGCAAGACGATGTGGCGATCCGAGCCAATCCGCCGCGCATCCGGATTCCGGCGCCGGAGCTCCTCGTGCGGGCCAATGGCGGCAATGCGCTCGTCTTCGACGAGTATGCCGCCGTCGGACAGGACGGCGGCGTTCCTCCGCCCCTCGATCTCCCGGACCACGGTGCGGCCGCGGATGAGCGATTTCGCCATCGGTCCCCTCCTGCCCGACACCACCGCCGCCGGGAAGCCGCGGTTGCTTCGGGAACCGTCTGGATGCCCCAGCTCGCGATGGTAACCGACGGACGCGAAGGTGCGGCCGGTCGGTCGGCGCGCTAAGCTCGGGGGGATCCACCGTCCCCGGAGAATCCGCCATGCGACTCGCCGTCGTCAACCCCAACACCTCCGAGCCGTCCACGCGGGCCTTCGTCGCGCTGGCCGAGGCGGCCGCATCCCCCGAAACCATCGTGACGGGCGCCACCGGACCGTTCGGGGTCAATCTCATGCGTCGTCCCGCGGAGCTCGCCATTGGCGTCCACGCGATGCTGGAGGCGGTCGCGGAGCACATCGACGACCACGACGCGGTCATTGTCGCGGCCTTCGGCGACTACGGTGCGGCGGAGGCGGCCGACCTCTTTCGCAAGCCGGTGATGACTCTCGCCGACGCGGTGTTCTCCGCGATTCGCCTGGCCCGCTGCCGTTACTCGATTCTCGCCCCCGCGCCGCCATTCACCACGCTCCTCGGCAAGCTGCCGGCCGCCTATGGGGTCGAGGACGGATTCATCGGCATCCACGCGGTGCAAGCGGCCCCCCCCGATCTCGACTATGCCGAAAGTGCCCGTGCCGCGCTCGATACACTTCTGGCCGCCGACGACCCGGGGGCGGTAGTGCTTGTCGGTCCGCCCCTGTCTGCCATCGCCGATTCGCTTCGCGACGCCTCGGCGGTGCCGTTGCTTGAAGGCGTAACGTGTGCCGTGCGCTTGTGCGAAGCTGTGCTGTCCCTTGGCCTCGGCGGGCCCTGGCCTGGTGCCCCGGCAAGCTCCGCGACGACGGTGAGCGGCCTCGCGCCCCCGCTCGCCCGGTTGCTCTCCCGGTAGGTTCGGCCGCCGGGTACACGGGCCGGAACCTGCGGGGGCGCGAGCGACGCGCGCGGTTGCGGGCTGCCCCGGCCCGCCTGCCAGTTTCTCGACGGCGTGAAGGAGCACGCGGTGGCGATTGTCGCCACTTCCTCGTGCCCGGGTGTCAAGCTTCCAGTTGGATCCGGTGCGGAACATTCTGCTTCGGCACCCGACGATCGCCCGGGTCGTGGGTTCCATCATCGGCAAGGACAATTTCTATATGCAGGTCCTGAACTCCGGAGGGTCGACCTCGCCCGCGGACCTAGCTGCGGGACCAATGGCGCGCGCCGTCGAACACTCGGGCGACCGCTTCCGGAAGGCGGCGGACGACCTGCGCGCGTTTCTCGTTGACGCCGGCGAGGAAGACGGGGCGGCGTTGCCGGACGGGCTGGATCGCGGATCCGACGTGGCGCTGTTCCACGGCCGGTCGTGGAGGAACGGATTGAGTTTGCCGAAGACGTGACGTTGCTGCTGTTCGAGGACGTGCGGTCGTTGGGATTCGACAGAATCAGGATGGTCAGATTTATGAATACATATCAAATAATTATAGGCGGCGTCGATTCTGGACGACGCCGATAGGTGTATTTCACCGATTTCCGTCGCGAGGGCGCCACGAAAATCGGTGAAATAGTGCGGCCAGGTCCGGGCTCCCGGCGGCCGCCGGCGCTACCCGGCCCCGGGGACGCACGGCTCAGCGGGGAGGGGGCGCGTCCTCCTCGTCGTCGTCGGCGAGGATCCGCACCGCCGGGGTGTCGAGATCGTCGAACTGCCCCGATCGGACCGCCCAGAGGAACAGTCCCGCAATCGCGACGGCGACCCCGATCGAGATCCCGATGAGGAGGGGCAGGATGTCCATCGCGGCGAGACTACCGCAAGAGCGCGGGCGGGGCGCGTTCGCGCGCCGCGGTCAGCAAGAAAGATCGAGCAGCACCCGCAACAGGACGTTCGCTCCCAGCTCGAGGTCGGCGTCGTCGGTGTGCTCCGCCACGTTGTGGCTGATCCCGCCGGCGCTCGGGACGAAGATCATGCCCGTCGGGCAGCCCGGTGCGAACGCCTGGGCGTCGTGTCCGGCCCCGCTCGGCATGCGCCGCGTGCTCGCTCCGAGCGCGCGGGCCTCGCGCTCGATGAGATCCTCTACCGCGCCATCGAACGCGACCGGCCGGAATCGAGCGAGCGAGCGCCTTTCGACCTCGAGCCCCTCTTCCGAGGCGAGGCGATCGAGGTGCGCTGCGAGCTCCGCCTCGGCGCTCCGCAGGGCCGGCTCGTCGGTGTTCCTGAGGTCTACCGTGAGGCGCGCGGTGTGCGCAATGACGTTCACGAGATCGGGCACCAGCGCGAGGCTGCCCACCGTCGCGACCTGGGGGCCGCCCATGCGACGGGCGAGCTTGCGCGCGAAGACCGCCACGGAGGCCGCGCCGTAGCCCGCGTCGTGGCGCAGGGCCATCGGCGTGGTTCCCGCGTGGTTCGCGACTCCCCGCAGGACGACTTCCGTCCATGAAATGCCCTGCACGCCCTCGACGACCCCGAGGTCGATCCCCTCGCGCTCGAGCACGGGCCCCTGCTCGATGTGCAGCTCGACGAATGCATGGGGGCGCAGCGATGCGCACGGCGTCGAGCCCGCGTAACCGATGCGGCGAAGCTCGTCCCCGACGGTGGCGCCATCGGTCCCCTTCACGGCGAGCATCGCGTCGAGAGGCAGCAGCCCCTGGTGGACCATGCTTCCCATCATGTCCGGGGCGAACCGAACTCCTTCCTCGTTGGTGAAGAATCCCACCGCGAGAGGCCGCCGGGTGCGAAGACCCGCTTCGTTCAGGGTGGCGATCACCTCGAGTCCCGCGAGCACTCCGAGCGCGCCGTCGTAGCGACCGCCCGTCCGGACGGAATCGATGTGCGACCCGGTCATCACCGGTGCGCAGTCCTCGCGTCCGGGTAGGATGCCCACGACGTTGCCGATCTCGTCGACGGTGACCGCGAGCCCGAGCTCGCGCATCCATCCGACCGCACGGTCGCGGGCCGCCCGGTCCTCGTCGCCGAGGGCGAGCCGGCAGACGCCGCCGCCGTCGATGGCGCCGATCTCCGCCAAGGCATCGATGCGGCCTCGAAGACGCCGGAAGTCGATGCGGAGATCCGCCGGCCGGGCCATCGTGCCGTTCCGCCTCGGTGCCCGCGCGACCGGGGTGGATGCGATCCGGCGCCGCGTCAGTCGGCCGCGCTCGCGACCCGCGCCGCTTCGGTTCCGAACCCCGCGAGGATGCCGGTGTATGCCTTCGGTTCGGGGGGGCTGTAGGTGAGGTGGCCGCTCGTTCGCTTCCCGAGCTCCACGATTCCCTCGGCGAGCTTCACCGCGCAGACCACGCCGTCGAGCACCGGGATGTCGAGCTCACGCTCGATCCGGTCCGCGAAATCGGCGAAGCCCGCGCAGCCGAGCAGGATCGCTTCGGCCCCGTCCTCGTCCTTCGCCTTGCGCGCTTCGACCGCGAGGCGATCCAGGCACGCCTGCGGATCGGTGTCCGCGTCGAGCACGTGCAGGGGCGTGGTCCGGATGCTCGCGAGCCGGTGGGTGAAGCCGTATCCGGCCACCATCTCCTCGACGAGCGTTCTCACCCGCGGGATGAGCGTCAGGATGGAGAACCGGGCGGCCAGGATCGAGGCCGTGTAGAGCGCCGCCTCGGCGATCCCGACGACGGGCTTGCGGGTGATCTCGCGGCAGGCATGGAGGGCCGGATCTCCGAAACAGGCCACGATGAAGGCGTCGAATCCGTCGTCGTCGCCGCGGCGGATCTCGTCGAGAAGCCCCGGCGCGCACAGGAACTCGTCGTAGTGCGACTCGATGGACGCCGGTCCGAACGCCGGGCTCACCGCGACGATCTCGGTGCCCGGCCGCGCGACCGAGCGCCCGGCTTCTCCGATCGTCCTCGTCATTCCGAGGGTCGTGTTCGGATTGATGATCTTGATCCGCATGCGTCGCGCCCTCCAGCCGAACTCTCGCCCCCGCACCCGGGAGCTCCGTGCCCACGTACCCCGCGCCGACTCGGGGCGGGGTCGGACGAAAGATATCCTTCGGCTCGCGCTCCTGACAACCGCCCGCCGCAAAACAGCGAGTTCGCCGGCCGGCGCCGACCGACGGCACGAGACCGATCGCGGGATGGGTCCGGTCGGATCGTCGCCTCGCCGGCGGCGGTTCCGACGCGTTCGCCTCCCTTCGGCTCGTGCTGCTTGGGGCTAGTCCGTCCGATCTTCTTTTTGTTTTCTAATCAAATAGTTGAAGGAATTTCACTGTATGTTGCCGAAAGCGTGTGCTATCGTCTCTCGCCGATCGACCTTCCGGGATTGTGACCCAGAAGGCGCACGTCGAGGAGCCAAGAAATGAAGACACTCGTTGGACGGCGGCGCTTTGCCGCGAAAATTCTCCCCCTGGCCGCCGCGGCGCTCGTCGCGGCCGGGCTGTCGGCCTCGGCCTTCGCCCAGGACAAGGTGCTCAGAATCGGCCAGCTCGGGGTGATGAGCGGCCCCGCCGCCTCGTGGGGACTCATCAACAAGTACACCGCGCAGGCCCACATCGAGATGATCAACGCCGACGGAGGCTTCGAGCTCGAGGGAGAGCGCTACCGGCTCGAGCTCGTCAGCATCGACACGAAGAACGACCCCCGGGTGGCCATCGCGGGCGCCGAACGGCTCGTGTACCAGGAAGGCATCAAGTACATCATCGGCCCGAACGTCGACGAAACGACGCGCGCGGTCCTTCCCGTCATGGAGAAGGGCGGTGCCTTCAACATCTCGTACGGATGGCTGCGCGAGCTGTTCTCCCCGCCCAGCCACAACACGGCCCTCGGGATGATTGCCGGCTACCAGTCGGCACCCGTCATCTACCGATTCCTCAAGGAGGACATGGGGGTCAATACGGTGAGCTGCCTTCCCCGCAACGACGCGAGCGGGCTCAACAGCCGTGACAACTGCGTCGCGGCGGCGGATCAGGTCGGACTCGAGCTCCTGTCCTCGGACAGCACGTACGAGCCCGGGACGACGGACTTCCTGCCCATCGTGGGCCGCGTGATCAAGGATTCGCCCGATCTCCTGGTGCTCTCGGGAGTGACGCCCTCCGATGCTCCGCTTCTCATCCGGGCCGCGCGCGAGCTCGGCTATCAAGGAGTCATGAGCACGGAGACCGCCATGGACGCGAAGATTCTGAGCGAGATCGCCGGCGACCTCGCGAACGGCTTCATTTCCGTCGGCGGCGCGAGCGCGCCCGAGATCCGCACCGAGTACATGCTGCGCTTCATCAAGCAGTACGAGCAGGTGGCCGGCGAGTGGAACGACGAAGCGGGCACGAAGGTGTACGCGCTCGAGATGATTCTCCAGACCCTGCAGGCCGCGGGCACGGGCGCGCTCGACGACGTCGAGCTGTTCAAGAGCGCGATCGCGAGCGTGGACGGAACGAATCCGTTCATCGCGAACGGCGACGTGCCCGTGAGCTGGACGGGGCAGAGCTACTTCGACCAGCTCCGCCAGGTCAACGTGCCGATGGTCATCACCGAGTACCAGAACCCCGACTTCAAGACCATCCATATCGGGACGGTCGAATAGCAGGGACGGGCGGGCGGCTCCGCGCGC
>JAJECB010000271.1 GCA_022822245.1 Gammaproteobacteria bacterium | reverse complement strand
AGACGCCGGAGATCTTCTTCTGCGACGACCTCAAGGGCTACGGCTGGGTGTTCCGCAAGGAGAACGTCCTCAACGTCGGGCTCGGGCGCGAGGAGAACCGCAACATCGCCGACCACGTCAAGGCGTTCTGCGAGTGGCTCGCCGCCCGCGGGCGCATTCCCCACGACATGCCCTCGAAGTTCAAGGGGCATGCCTACATCCTGCACGGGCACTCGCGGCGGATCTCCTCCGGGGACGGGATCGTCCTCGCGGGCGACGCGATCGGGCTCGCCTACGACCGGAGCGGCGAGGGCATTCGCCCCGCCGTCGAATCCGCGGTCATCGCGGCCGAGATCATCGCGGGCGCGGGCGGGGCGTTCGACGAGACCACGTTCGCGGGATACGAGCGCCGCCTCCGGGAGCGCTTCGGGGAGCGCGGGACCGAGACCGAACCTCCCGCCTGGATCCCGGCCGGGCTACGGCGGGCGGTCGCGACGAAGCTCCTCGGCACCGGCTGGTTCTCGCGCCGCTTCGTCCTCGACGGCTGGTTCCTCCACCGCCGCCAACCCCCCCTCCCCGCAAGCTGAAGGGGCTCGGGCGGGAACGCGGGTGCCACGAGACGGGCCGTGGCGGGGTCAGCCGGCCTGGAGGTTAATGGGGAGGGTGCCGATTGCCGGGTGACGCGTACGAGGCGCTGACCGTCGAGTCGCTCCCGCGACGGTTGGGCGCGGTGCCCCAGGTCGCCGGGCGTATCGGAGGCACGCCGGAGACGTGGTCGGTCCGCGAGGTGGGGGACGGGAACCTCAACCTCGTCTTCATCGTGACGGGAAGCGCGGGGAGCGTGGTCGTCAAGCAGGCCCTCCCCTATGTGCGTCTCGTCGGCGAGAGCTGGCCGCTTGCGCTCTACCGCGCGTTCTTCGAGCACCATGCGCTCGTCCGGCAGGCGGCGCGCGACCCGGGATCGGTGCCGGAAGTCTTCCACTTCGACGAGGCCCAGTCCCTCATCGCCATGGAATACCTCCACCCGCACGTCATCCTGCGCTACAAGATGGTCGCGGGAGAGCGGGTGGAAGGGCTCGGGGACTTTCTCGGCACGCACTGCGCGCGCATGGCTTTCCGCGGCTCGGAGCTCCACATGGCGAGCGCCGAGAAGAAGGCGGACGTGGCCCTCTTTGCCGGCAACGTCGAGATCCCCGCCATCACCGAGGCGCTGGTGTTCACCGACCCCTACTACGCGGCGGAGATGAACCGCCACACCGAAGGGCTCGACCCGGTCGTCACCGCCCTTCGCGAGGACGCCGCGCTCAAGGCCGAGGTGCAGAAGCTGTTCGTCAAGTTCGCCACGAACACCGAGACGATGCTGCACGGGGATCTGCACACGGGCTCCGTCATGTCGACGGCGACGGAGAGCCGGATCATCGACCCCGAGTTCGCCCAGTACGGCCCGATGGGGTTCGACATCGGGATGCTGACCGCGAACTACCTGATGGCCTACTTCAGCCAGCCAGCACACCGCGCGGAAGACGAGCTTCACGGCTACCAGGAGTGGCTCCTTCGCGTCGTGACGGACACGTTCGCCGCCTTCGACGCCGAGTTCCGGCGGCTCTGGGCGAACGAGCGGACCGGCATGCTGTACCCCGCCTGCCTGTTCGAAGACCAGGGCCATTCCTCCGAGCCCGCCCGGGACGCGGTGCTCGCGGCCATCTGGCAGGACGCCCTCGGCTTCTGCGGCATCGAGATGCACCGCCGCATCCTGGGGCTCGCCCACAACGCCGACTTCGAATCGATCGAGGACCCGCGGGCGCGGGCGCCGCTCGAAGCACGGAGCCTGATGATGGGCCGGGCCGCCGTGCTCGAGCGCGCCGGCATCGGGGATGCGGCGGCCCTCACCGCCATGGCGCGCCGCTTCGGCAAGGAGACGTTCCCTTGAAGGTGGACGGCAGGCACTACCGCTCACTGTGGTGGGACGACGATACGGGGGCGCTCCGGATCATCGACCAGCGCTGGCTGCCCCACGACTTCCGCATCGCGGAGCTCCGGACGCTCGACGAGTGCGCCGTCGCCATCCGCGAAATGTGGGTCCGCGGCGCCCCCCTCATCGGGGCCACCGCCGCCTACGCGGTCGCGATCCGGATGGCCACCGACCCCTCCGACGAAGCCCTCGACCTCGCCCGGAAGCGCCTCTTCGCCACCCGGCCGACCGCGGTGAACCTCCGCTGGGCGCTCGATCGATGCCGCGACGCGCTCCGCCCCCTGCCGGCCGGTGCCCGGGCCGAGGCGGCCCTCGACCTCGCCCACGAGATCGCGGACGAGGACGTCGAGATCAACCGCCGGATCGGCGAGCACGGCCTCGCCCTCATCCGCGAGCTCGTCCCCCGCAAGCGGACGGACGAGCCGGTGCGCATGCTTACCCACTGCAACGCGGGGTGGCTCGCGACCGTCGATTGGGGCACGGCCACGAGCCCCATGTTCCAGGCCCACGACGCGGGGGTCCCGCTCCACGTCTGGGTGGACGAGACCCGCCCGCGCAACCAGGGGGCCCTCACCGCGTGGGAGCTCCGGAGCCACGGCATCAGCCATTCCTACATCGTGGACAACGCGGGCGGCCACCTGATGCAGCGCGGGCTCGTCGACATGGTGATCGTGGGGACGGATCGGACGACCCGCCGCGGCGACGTCTGCAACAAGATCGGAACGTATCTCAAGGCGCTCGCGGCGCGCGACAACGGGGTGCCGTTCTACGTCGCCCTCCCCTCGCCGACGATCGACTGGGCGGTGGAGGACGGGCTCGCCGAGATCCCCATCGAGGAGCGCGCCCCGCGCGAGACCACCCACGTCCTGGGACGCACGCGAGCGGGCGGGATCGAGCACGTCCAGGTGGCGCCGGAGGGCACCGAGGGCGGGAACCCCGCATTCGACGTGACCCCGAACCACCTCGTGACCGGCCTCATCACCGAGCGCGGGGTGTGCGAAGCGAGCGCCGAGGGTCTCGCCGCCCTCTTCCCGGAACGGTCCGGCGAGGCTCGCGATTCGGGGTAGCGGGCGACGCGGTTACGGCCCGTCAGCCCCGATCTCCGCTACGTCGCCGGTCGGCCCGGTCGGTCCGGGCGACGCGACCAGACGTCCATCGCGATCTCGAACGAGCGCACGCGCGCCCCGTGATCGAAGATCTGGGCCGCGACCATCAGCTCGTCGACTCCGGTCCGCTCGACGAACGCCTCCATCTCGCGGAGCACGGTGGCCGGGGAGCCGACCGCCGAGCAGGCCCCCTGCTCGTCGAGCATTCTCCGTTCGAGCGGGGACAGACTCTCCTCGAACGCGTCGTCCGGCGGCGGCAGCGGGCGCGGCCGGCCCTGGCGGAGCCACAGGGTCGACTGCCGCGCCGACGTCCGGAGCCGGCGGGCCTCTTCGTCCGTATCGGCCGCGAACACGTTGAAGCCCGCCATGCTGTACGGCTCCGAGAGCTGCTCGGACGGTCGGAACGTGCGCCGGTAGAGGTCGAGCGCGGGGAGCAGGGCGCCCGGCGCGAAGTGGGAGGCGAAGGCGTAGGGGAGACCGAGCATCGCAGCGAGCTGCGCCCCGTAGAGGCTCGACCCCAGGATCCAGATGGGGACGTTCTGCCCGCGCCCCGGAATGGCCTGGACGGGCTCGTCCTCGCGCGGCGCCCGGAAGTAGCCCTGGAGCTCGACGACGTCGCGCGGGAAGTCGTCGGGATCGCCGTGCAGGTTCCGGCGAAGCGCGTATGCGGTGCGCTGGTCGGTGCCGGGCGCGCGCCCGAGGCCGAGGTCGATCCGCCCCGGAAAGAGCGCGTCCAGGGTGCCGAACTGCTCCGCGATGACGAGCGGCGCGTGGTTCGGCAGCATGATCCCGCCCGCGCCGACCCGGATCGTGGACGTCCCCCCCGCGATGTGGCCGATGACGACGGCAGTCGCCGCGCTCGCGATACCGGGGATGTTGTGGTGCTCGGCGACCCAGTACCGGCGGTATCCGAGCGCCTCCGCGCGGCGTGCGAGGTCGCGGGAGTTGCGCATCGAGAGCGCGGGGCTCCCGCCCTCGACGATGGGCGAGAGGTCGAGGACGGAGAGAGCGGTCACCGGGTGTGCACGGGGAAGATGGGGTCGGAGCGAGTTTTCGGGTTCACGCGAAAGACCGGATGGGCGCCGCCGTATCCGAAACCTCGCTCCGACCCCGTCTTCCGCAGGCCCTCAACCTTCCGCGAGCCAGCGGACGAGCGCCTTCCCGGGCGCGCCCAGCTCGTCGAGCCGCGTGTAGTAGTGGTCGCGCCAGCCGTCCTCGGGAAGCCCGGCGAACAGCATGAGGTTGAGGGGGTAGTCCCCGGAGTCGGTGCAGCGGCGGAAGTCGTCCCGGAAAAGAAAGATCCCCTTCCCGAGGGCGATCGCGATGCCGAGCTCGACCATGACCCCCTCGTCCGGCGGAGTCCCGTTGACGACCGCGAAGATCCCGTCCGCCTCGCGCACGTCCCGGGCATCCGCCTGGGCCACCCGCCACGCCCATCCGGGCTCCCCCATGTCAATCTGGTTGTTCCGCGCGAAGGGCTCCCAGACCTCCGCCCCGAGCGCTTCGAGGCGCTCCACGAGCTCCGGCAGCAGCCGCTCGCGCTGCTGGGCCGAGAAGCCGTAGGGATTGGCGAGGTAGAGGGTCTTGCGGGCCATGTCGGGTCGCTCCCTGTCGGATTGCGCTTCGCCGGTCCGACCCGCCCGGCGTCCATCGGCTCAGGGGGGAAAATCCTCCTGATTGCGTACCACCCTCGTCCGCACGATTCGCTGGGCGAAAGTGAGGTCAGAGCGGGTTTTCCGCCGCGGTGGCGCGAGCCGGCCGTGAAATGGGGGAAACCCACTCTGGCCCCATTTTCGATCACGGACGCGGCGAACGGGAAACCGGAGCCGTCCGCGCCGCCCGGCGGACGCTTCAGCGCGACACCTCCCGGCCCCGCGCCTTCTCGGCTTCGAAGGCGTCGCGGCGCGAGGCGAGCTCGGACGGCGGGATGCGGCTCACGTCGCAGAAGTCCTCCTTCCAACCCGGGTCCTCGCTCCACACGAGCGGCGACTGGACGGTGGTGCGCGCCGCGCGGGCCGATTCGAGGAGGTCGAGGGCGAGATCGAGGGTGATGCGCTGCGAGTCCTCGTCGAAGGGGCGGCCCGCCGCGTTGCCGAGCGGGAAGTCGCTGAACACGAAGCGGGGCACGCCGCAGTGCTCGACGATGTCCCGGGCGCAACCGAGCACCACCGTCGCGACGCCGTGCGCTTCGAGGTACCGGGCGGCCAGGCTCACGGACTGGTGACACACCGGTCAGTTGGCGACGAGGACGGCCGCGTCCGCCTCGTCGGCGTGCACCCGCCGCAGGAGCGCCGGGCAGTCCTGGTCGAGGGTCGTGCGCTGGCTCCGGTTCGTCGGGAGGCCGTGGAAGCGGGGCGCGATCCGGCCAATGCGCCCGACCGACACCGCTTCGCGCAGGCGGTCGAGGGGGAACCAGGTCCCGGGGTCTTTCGCGGTGGTGTGGGTGCGGTCGTAGCTGACGTGCGAGATCCGGACGTCCGGCGCCGCACCCGCATCGGCGGGGGCGGAATAGACCTCGAAGAACTTCGCCGCCCCGTTGTACGCGGCGCCCGGCCCCTGGTCGCCGAGCTCCGGCCGGAACGGCGCGGCGGTGGTGACGAGTGCGACGGTCGAATCGCCAAGCGGCTTCGCGAGCGGCGTGAAAGGCACGTCGCGATGGTGCGCCCAGCGGTACGGGCTCTCGTAACCGAGGGCGAGGTAGTACGCACGGGTACGCTGCATGTAGGGAATCGGCGGCCCCGCTCCCTCCCGGGGCTCGGGCGGTTCCATCGCACGCTCCGAACGTTCCGGGTCGGCCGCCGCAGGCATCGGGGCGGGAGACGGAGCGCTTCCGGTCGGTCTCGCTTGGTCCATGTCGAAGAGCCCGGGGCGGGCGTCGGAAAATTCGCGGCAATCATCGTACCAGACGGGCACCGCCCACCCCCGGCCCCCACGCAGCGTGGGTTACCCTGTCGAGCCGGGTCTTCAGTCGGACGAGGAGGGTCAGTAACCGATGGACCAATTCGATCTTTCCGGGCGGGTCGCGATCGTGACCGGCGGCAACGGCGGCATCGGTCTCGGCATGGCGCGCGGCCTCGCCCGGGCGGGCGCTGCCGTCGCGGTGGTCGGGCGGAACCGGGAGAAGTCCCGCGAGGCGGCGGCGAGCCTCGGTGAGCGCGCATTCTCGCTGGAGGCGGACGTGACGCGGACCTCCGAGGTCGAGGCGATGGTCGCCGAGGTGGCCGAACGGGCGGGCCGGATCGACATCCTCGTCAACAACGCGGGCATCAACGTCCGCAAGCGCCCCGAGGACCTGGCCGAGTCCGAGTGGCGCTCGGTGCTCGACACCAACTTGACGAGCGCGTTCCTGTGCAGCAAGGCCTGCCACCCCCACATGCGGGCGGCGGGGGGCGGCAAGATCCTCAACAACGGTTCGATGATGTCGCTGTTCGGCGCCCCCTGGACGCCCGCCTACGCGTCGAGCAAGGGCGGGATCGTCCAGCTCACCAAGTCGCTCGCCACCGCGTGGGCGGTGGACCGAATCCAGGTCAACTGCTTCCTTCCGGGCTGGATCGACACCGACCTCACCCGGCGCGCGCGCGAGCAGGTGCCGGAGCTGCACGAGCGCGTGCTCGCCCGCACCCCGGCCGGGCGCTGGGGCGAGATCGACGACTTCCAGGGCATCGCGGTGTTCCTTGCGAGCCGCGCGTCGGACTTCGTGACCGGGGCGGTGATCACGGTCGACGGCGGCTTCTCGGTTTCCGGCTGATGCCGCGCGAGTTCTCGTTCTGCCCGAAGTGCGGAGCGGGACTCGGCCGGCGCGCGATCCACGGCCTCGACCGGCTCGTCTGCCCGGACTGCTCGTTCGTCTTCTGGCAGAACCCCGCGGTCGGGGTGGCGGTGATCCTGGAGGACGGCGGCGGACGGGTCCTCCTCGGGCGGCGCGCGCGTGGAGCGTACCGAGGCGCCTGGTGCATCCCCTGCGGCTACGTCGAGTACGACGAGGACGTGCGCGACGCGGCGCGGCGCGAGTTCCAGGAGGAGACCGGCATCGACGTCGAGCTCGGCGAGGTCTTCGCGGTGCACTCGAACTTCCACAACCCGGCGATGCACACGGTCGGGATCTGGTTCCGGGGCGAGGCGGCGGGCGGCGAGCCGCAGGCCGCGGACGACCTCGACCGGGTGGAGTACTTCGCCCTCGACGCGCTCCCCGCCGCCATCGCGTTCCCGACCGACCGCGTCGTGCTCGCCGACCTCCTCAAGTCCCCCACCGCCGCCTGATGCCGGGCGACGTCCCCGCCATGGGCGCCGCCGCTCGAGGCCTGCGCGATCCGTTGACCCGGGTCCGGAGCCGGACCCGCCCGCCGGGGCCTGCCTCGTCCGGCTGAGGGTGGGGACGTACGGGTGCCCTGGAGAAGGTTGTTGTCCCTGCTCCTCACGGTGCTCGCGGGATTCGCCGCGCTCTGCGCGCTGCTCTACCTGCTCCAGGAACGGCTCATCTTCCTTCCCCGCTCGCTCCCGGAAAGCACGCGCAACGCCCTTCGAGCGCTTCCCGGGATCAGCGAGATCGAGGTGCGGGCGGCGGACGGAACGCGCCTCCACGGCTGGCTCCGGCACGGGTCCGAGGAGGCGGCCGCCCGTCCGGGCCTCGTCATCTACTTCGGGGGCAACGCCGAGGAGGTGTCGGGACAGGTGTTCGAGGCGGACGCGCTCGCCCCGTGGTCATTGGCGGCGTTCAACTACCGCGGCTACGGGCGGAGCGAGGGGCGGCCGGGCGAGGCCGCGCTCGTCGCGGACGCCCTCGTCATCCACGACCGGCTCGCCGCGCGCGAGGACGTCGATCCGGGGCGCATCGTCGTCTTCGGCCGGAGCCTCGGAAGTGCGGTCGCGGTGCCGCTCGCCGCGGCGCGGCCGGTACGGGGCGTCCTCCTCGTCTCCCCCTTCGACAGCCTGAAGAGCGTCGGCCAAAGGCACTATCCCTTCGTTCCGGTGTCGCTCATGCTGAGGCACCCTTTCGACTCCCTCGCGCACGCGCCGGCCATCGACGCGCCCCTCCTCGCGCTCGCGGGCGAACGCGACCGGATCGTTCCGTCCTCCCACTCACGGCGCCTGCACGACGCGTGGCGCGGCCCGAAGCGGTGGGTCCTCCTCTCGGGGGCCGATCACAACCGCATCCACCTCCACCCCGGCTACTGGCCCGCCATCCGCGCCTTCCTCGACTCCCTCGACCGCGCGCGCTGATCCCGCCCGCATCGTCCCGACCCCGACAGCGACCGTTTCCCTGACGACTTGCCGCCGCGGTTGCAGTCTCCGCCCCGGCGATTCGACGGCGTCCTCGTCGCGCCCGGAGCGGTTGACATCGTCACATTGCCGAGTAAACTGCGCGGCCCTTCGGGACCACGAGCGGCCGCGCGCCCGGAACGAGAGACAGGACTTTGCCGAAGACCTTGCCCAATTCAGTGAACGGATCACGCCGGCCTTGCCACCGGACGGCGCCAGCGCGCGTTCTCGACCGCGAAGCATGGCATTGGCCCAGCTCCGACTCACGGACCATGAACGGTGAGCTCATGGCCTAGGTCTCCCGGACATCGATCGGGAGACCCGCGGAGGAAGGCTCCGCCGCACGTCTCCCGGAAGCGAAAGCCCCGGCCGGCGTGCAGCCCGACCGGGGCTTTTTTGTTGCCCCGGCCCCGGATGCTCGTGCATCCGGACCGCTCTTTGACAGCTCGGATGAGTTCGACCGCCCGGCACCTCCGGAGCGGACGCGAACGCTCGACCGCGGTACACCGCACGACACCGTACCCGGGGCTTGCGCCGCGCGATCCGCGCTCCGAACCGCCGGGCCCGAAACGGCGCGTGCCTCACGCGCCGAACGAACCATGACGGCCGCCGCATCGGGGGCCGTCCATCGGGTAATGAGATCGCGGACCGAATAGCGGTTCCGGTTCCGGATGCCGGTCCGGCGCGCCCAGGCTGACCATCGCACGGCGTGTGTCATTCGGCGCCCGCGGCTCGTTACGCCAGCGAAGTAGCTCAGTTGGACAGAGCATGTGACTCGGGATCACAGGACGAGGGTTCGATTCCCTCCTTCGAGCAACGCGAACTGCAAATTCGCTCGCTGGCAGGGGCCGTCAGGCCCTGCGGTTCGAATCCGCCGCCTTGATGCGCGTCAGCATCACCACCGGGAAGCGGCCCGGTGCGCGGGCGGGCCGAACGGTCCGCTCACGCACGGCGCCGGACGCGACCTCGAGCGCCGATGCGCCACGCCGCCGCCGCGCCGCCGGTGCCGCGATCACGAACGGAGACGGACCTCCCGCGCTTCGACGGAGCGGATCGTGATCGACCGGCCGGCCGCCCCGCGGCGACGTGCCCGCGGCGCCCGTCCGCCGGCGTGGGCCGTCCTTCCCATCCACCCGTCCGCATGCACGCCGGTTCGCGCGGGCGGCTGCCGTTCCTGAATCCACCACTTCCGCATCCGCATCAAAGGAGGACCCGAGAAATGAAGAGGACGTAGCGAATACCGGTCGGTGGCGTCTCGTTTCGACGAGTACCGGTGAAGAGAAGGGCCAGGGATCCATCTATCAATACATTACGCAGGAGGCACCTGATGTACCCGTACCAGCGTATCGTCATCGCCCGGCACGAGCGTGGCCTGCTCTTCCGGGATCGATCGCTCCAGGCCGTGCTCGACCCGGGCGTGCACCGGATCGCCGATCCGCACCGCCGGGTGGAGGTCGAGGTCCACGACATCTCCAGCGTCGAGTTCACGCACCCGCACCTGGATGTCCTCGTCCGCGCGGTGCCGGCACTCGTCACCGACCACTTCGTCATCGCCCGGCTTGGCGACGACGAGGCGGGGCTCGTCTACGTCGACGGGGTTCTCACCGGGGTGCTGCCGCCCGGTAGCCGCCGGTACTACTGGAAGGACGCGGCGGACGTGCGGGTCGAGCGCGTGCAGCTCGGCGCCGACCCGGAGGTTCCGGAGCCGGTCCGCCGGCTGCTCGCCCGGCCGCGCCCGGACTCGCCGTTCGCGATGGCCCGCAACCGCCACGTCCACGTCGCGGAGATCGCCGACCGCCACGTCGGACTGCTGCTGGTGGACGGCCGGCTCGTGCGCACGCTCGATCCGGGGCTCTACGCGTACTGGACGTTCAACCGGACCGTGCAGGTCGAGCAGGTCGACCAGCGCCTGCAGCCGATGGAGGTCCAGGGCCAGGAGATCCTGACCCGGGACAAGGTGACGATCCGGGTGAACCTCACCGCGTCGTACCGGGTCTCGGACCCGGTGAAGGCGCGGAGCAGCCTGGACCGGTTCACCGAGTACCTCTACCGGGAGCTCCAGTTCGGCCTCCGGCAGGCGGTCGGAACCCGGACCCTGGACGCGCTGCTCGAGAACAAGGGCCAGCTCGACCAGTCGATCCTGGACCACGTGCGCGAGAACGCGTCGGCGCACGGGATCGAGGTGACGAAGACAGGCGTGAAGGACCTGATCCTGCCCGGCGACATGCGCGAGCTTCTCAACCAGGTCGTCGAGGCGGAGAAGGCCGCCCAGGCCAACGTCATCAAGCGCCGGGAGGAGACGGCGGCGACCCGTTCGCTGCTCAACACGGCGAAGCTCATGGATGAGAACCCGACTCTCATGCGCCTCAAGGAGCTGGAGGCGCTCGAGAAGGTGGCGGACAAGGTCGACCGCCTGACCGTCTTCGGCGGTCTGGACGGCGTGCTCAACGACACCGTCCGCATCGGGGTCCGGGCCGAGTGACGCGCCGCGGCGGCAACGTCCCGGGAGGCGGAGCAAGACGGGGGACGGACGGTTCCGTCCCCCGTCCCCGGCGGGGGCTCCTCACCGGCCCGCCGAACGCCATGGTCCCCCAAGTACAGCACTACACCGACGGGCAGATCGAGCAATGGGACGCCGAAGATCGCCTCGACGACGACGAGCGAAAGCGCATCCTGGAAGCCACGGCCGGCCGGACGTGAGCCTGTTTCTCGACACCGAACCATGCGACGGGCGGCGGTATCGATCGCGGCCAGTCAGTCGGCGCGGTAGGGGTCGGCGGCGTCGCGCAGGCCGTCGCCGAAGAAGTTGAAGGCGAGGACGACGATGATCACCGGAACCACCGGGAACATGAGCCAGGGATAGAGGGCGACCGCGTTGATGTCCTGGGCCTCGTTGAGGAGCACCCCCCAGCTCGTGATCGGGGGGCGAAGGCCGAGTCCGAGGAAGCTGAGGGCGGTCTCGCCGAGGATCATCGAGGGGATCGACAGGGTCGCGGACGCGATGAGGTGGCTCATGAAGTTCGGGAGGAGATGCCGGGCGATGACCCGGCGCGGGCGCGCCCCGAGGAGCACCGCGGCGGTGCAGAAGTCCTCCTCGCGAAGGGCGAGGAGCTTCGAGCGGACCGCCCGCGCGAGCCCCGTCCAGTCGAGGAAGCCGAGGATGATGGTGATCCCGAGGAAGACCCCGATCGGGCTCCAGGTCACCGGCAGCGCCGCCGAGAGCGCCATCCACAGGGGCAGCTCCGGGAAGGAGCGGATGATCTCGATGAGCCGCTGCACCAGGCCGTCGATCCAGCCGCCGTAGTAGCCGGCGAGCCCCCCCAGGGTGAGCCCGATGACGAAGCTGATCGCGATCCCGATGATTCCGATGGTGAGGGAGACGCGAGCGCCGTGGATGACCCTCGACAGCACGTCGCGCCCGAGCCGGTCCGTCCCGAGGAGGAACAGGACCCCGCCCTCGGCCGGGCACACGAAGTGGAAGCGGGCGGGGATGACGCCCCAGAGCCGGTACGGCTCGCCCCGGCAGAAGAAGCGAAGCGGCATCGGCCGCGCCTCGTTCTCGGTGTACACCCGGGCGAGGTACTCGAGATCGAGCTCGACGTCGTAGTCGTAGACGAAGGGGCCGACGAGCTCCCCGTTCCGGAACCAGTGCACTTGCTGCGGCGGGGCGTACACGTACTCGACGTTGCGCGAGTGAACCCCGTAGGGGGCGATGGCCTCCGCGAACACCACCACGAAGTACAGCAGGGCGAGGATCGCGCCCGAGAGCACCGCGAGCCGATGGCGCTTGAGCCGCCACCACATCATCCGCCACTGCGACGCGAGGAAGTAGCGCTCCTGCTCCTCGGTCAGGGCCTCGATGGAATGGGGGTCGAAGGGCTCGGGGGAGACATAGTGTCCCGCCGCCTCCGGCCGGCCGGGGGTGCCGGGAGGTGCCGCCGCGCTCATCGCTTCGCACGCCTCGACTCGGTGGCCGAGGTCCCGGCCGCCGCAATTCTTCCGCCCGCGCCGCCCGCAAACGGCAGCGGCCCGCGCGGCCGGCGCGGCGCAGCGACGCTCATCTCCGCCCCCCCTCGAAGCGGATGCGGGGGTCGAGGGCGGCGAGGGCCACGTCGGAGAGGAACATGCCGGCGACCGTCAGCACCGCGAGGAACATGAGGAACGACCCCGCGAGGTACATGTCCTGGCTGCGGAGCGCGTCGATCAGCATCGGCCCGGTGGTCGGGAGCGAGAGCACCACCGCCACCACCGCCGCCCCCGACACCACTTGCGGCAGGAGGTTCCCGATGTCCGCGACGAAGGGGTTGAGGGCCATCCGCAGGGGGTACTTGACGAGCAGCCGCATCCGCGGCATGCCCTTGGCGCGCGCGGTCACCACGTACTGCTTGCCGAGCTCGTCGAGGAGGTTCGCGCGAAGGCGGCGGATCATCCCCGCGGTCCCCGACGTCCCGATCACCACCACGGGGATCCACAGGTGCTCGAGCACCGACACGAACTTGCCCCAGCTCATGGGCTCGCCGAGGTACTCGGGATCCATGAGCCCGCCGATGGACGTCCCGAAGTGCACGTTCGCGAAGTAAAGGAGCACGAGGGCGAGGAGGAAGTTCGGGGTCGCGAGCCCGATGAAGCCGAGGAAGGTGAGGGCGTGGTCTCCGGCGCTGTACTGGTGGGTCGCGGAGTAGATCCCGATCGGGAACGACACGAGCCAAGTGAAGACGATGGTCGCAAACGAGACCAGGAAAGTGAGGAAGAGCCGGTCCCCCACCACCTCGTTGACCGGCAGCCGGTGCTCGAACGAATAGCCGAAGTCGCCCTGGAGCATTCCCGCCACCCACCGCAGGTACTGCTCGACGGGGGGGCGGTCGAGCCCGTACTCGCTCCGCAGGAACTCGATCCGCTCGCGGTTGACGGTCTCCCCCTGCGCCTCGAGCTCCGCGATCTGGCTCGTGAGGAAGTCGCCTTCGGGAAGCTGGATGATCACGAAGACGAGCGCGCTGATGATCGCCAGAGTGGGGATCATCACGAGGAGGCGGTGGGCGAGGTAGCGGATCACGGGCGCACGACACCGGCTGCCGCCGCGGCGCCTCCCCCGGCCGGTGCGAAGAGCTCCATCCGGCCCCCTCCGGCGCTCACTCGGCCCCCTCCGGCGCGAACCAGAAGGTGTCCATGCGGTGGATGCCGAGGTGCGCGCCCGGCTCCCAGTTGTAGATCCCGCGCTCGGGCACGTTTCGAAGCCGCGCGTTCACCACCACCGGCTGCGGGATCGCGGCCACGATGCCGATCGAGTAGACCTGGTCCGCGTGGATGTCGAGCATCCGGCGCCAGATCGCGGCCCGCCTCCCCGGCGCGAGCGCCTCGATCCACTCCCCGTACAGGACGAGGAGCTCGGTCGCGTACGGACCGTCGCACGCCTCTCCGGTCCGGCCCCGGTTCTGGTGGTGCTGCCCCCACTTCGGCCACTGGAGCTGCTGCTGGGAGGTCGGGGCGAGCTCGGACGGACTCGAGGCCGGCCCCGGGGTGCCGTTCTCGAGGCCGCCCCAGACCGACATCAGGGTCTCGCCGGCAAAGATCCGGTTCCGGAAGGTCTCGCGTTGGAGCGGTTTCGTGTAGAGCTTGATCCCGGCCTTGAGCCAGGTGTCGTGCACCAGCTCCAGGATGTCGGCCTGCTCGGAGGTCTCCCCCGCGGTCTCCACCACGAGCACGAGAGGCCGGCCGTCCGGGAGGCGACGGAGGCCGGTCCCGGGCTCCCGCCCGACGAGGCCCATCTCGTCCAGGAGGCGGTTGGCGCGCGCGAGGTCGAACCCGGCCCACCGTTCCCGAAGCTCCGGCCGGAACAGGGGCGAGTTCTCGTCCACGGTGTTGTTCCCCTGGACGGCGAAGCCGCGGTACAGGATGAGGTTGATCTCGCGCCGGTCGATCGCGAGCGAGAGGGCGCGCCGGAAGCGGGGGTCGCGCAACACCCGGCGCCAGCCGGGGTCGTTCGCGTTGAGGTTCGGGTAGAGGGCGACGTGCGAGCCCTTGGTGGTCTTCCACAGCCGCACCCGCCGCCCGATGCGCTTCTCGCTCCGCTTGAGGAAGGTGAAGTCGTCGAAGCCGAGGCCGCGCACCTGGAGGTCCGACTCGCCGGCCCCCGTCTTCGCGGGGATGAGCTTGGTGTCGGTCACCGTCATCACCACCTCGTCGAGGTAGGGGAGCTGGCGGCCCGCGCCGTCGATGCGGTGGAAGAAGGGGTTGCGGCGGAACACGTAGCGCTGGGCGGGACTCGGGGTGACGTTGCGCCACGGCTGGAGGGTCGGCGCCTCGACGTCGAGGTTGCGGTAGGGCGAGTCCTTGCGGTTGTGGATCGACGCCCAGCTCCGCCGCCCCCGCTCGCGCGCCTCCCGGTCGAGCCGCTCCCGGTCCTCGTAGCGGGCGTGGAACCGGCGAAGCCAGTGCGAGGGGGCGTAGATGTAGGTGGGGCGGGCCCCGGCGAGGGCGGGAAGGAAGAACGGGTTGGGCGACGCCCAGGCGTAGCGCACGGTCGTCTCGTCCAGCACCTCGAAGCGGGGGGGCTCCCCGCCCGCGAGCAGCTCGCGCGGCGGCCCGGAGGGGGAGAGCTCGTCGTGGTTCGCGATGTCCTCCCACCAGTACCGGAAGTCCTCGGCGGTGAAGGGGTGGCCGTCCGACCAGCGGTGCCCCGGCCGCAGGTGCAGGGTGAACACCCGCTCGTCCTCGACCTCCACCCGCTCCAGGAGGTCCGGTACGAGGGCGAGCTTCTCGTCGTATCCGACGAGTCGGGCGTAGCCGTACACCACCATCAGGCGCACGTCCTTCGCCCGGCTCATGAGCATGCGAAGGCGCCCCCCGTGGCGGCCGGGCTCGCGCCCGAGCGCTTCGAGCCGGGTGACGAGCGGACGCCGGGGAAGCCGCTCCGCGATGGGAGGAAGCGCCCCGGCCCGGACCTGCTCCGCAAGCGCCGGCGGCTCGACGAAGTCGAGGGTCGCGGACCGGCCCGAGTGGGTCGGACTGCCGCTCCCGAAGGGGACCGCGGCGACCGGCGGGAACGGGAGCGCGCCGAGGAAGAGCGCCGCGACGGCCGCTCCGGCGCCCCACCGGCGTGCGGACCCCGAACCCGCCCACCCCGCGGACGGCCGACCCCGCCATCGCCTCGGGTTCACGGCCGGCGGCCGCCCTCCGGGCTCCGGCCGGGACGACGGCCGGGGCGCCGAACGGCGCGCCATGCGTGTCACGTCAGCGCCTCCAGAAGCGGGCCGGGCCACGCCCGCACCTGGTGGCCGGCGCCGGCGTCGACGAGGTCCGGCGCATCCGCCCCCCGGTCCGCGAACGGCGCCGGCCAGCGCGCCGGGTCCGACTCCTCCCCGCTCATCAGGGCGTCGAGATCGAGGCGGTGCTCGAGCTCGGCCCGCGGCACGGCGGCGAGCAACGCCCGCGTGTACGGGTGGACGGGACGCTCGAACAGGATCTCGCGGGGAGCGACCTCCACCAGCCGGCCCGCGCACATCACCGCGATGCGGTCCGCCATGTAGTCCACCACCGCGAGGTTGTGGGAAATGAAGAGATAGGTGAGGCCGAGCTCGCGCTGGAGGTCCTTCAGGAGGTTCAGGACCTGAGCCTGCACGGAGACGTCGAGGGCCGACACCGGCTCGTCGCAGATGAGGAGCTCGGGCTCGAGGGCGAGGGCGCGCGCGATGCCGATCCGCTGGCGCTGCCCGCCCGAGAAGCTGTGCGGATACCGGCCGAGCCACCGGGGGTCGAGCCCGGTCAGCGACATGAGTCCCTTCACCCTGGCGACTCGCGACGCGTGATCACCGACTCCGTGGATGACGAGCGGCTCGCTCACGATGTCGAACACCGTCATGCGCGGGTCGAGGGAGCTGAACGGATCCTGGAAGACGAGCTGGATGCGCGGCCGGAACCGGATGAGCTCCCGATCGCGAAGGCGATCGAGGCGCACCAGGGCGCCGTGATCGTCGAACACGATCGCCCCTTCGTCGGGGTCCACCGCGCGCATGATCATCTTGCTCACGGTGGTCTTGCCGCACCCGCTCTCCCCGACGAGACCGAGGCATTCCCCCCGATCGACCCGGAAGCTCACCCGGTCGACGGCCCGCTGCCGCCGGTCCGGCGCGGCCCGGGCGTCGGCCGGGACCGCCGCGTCCGCCTCTCGGTCCGGTGAACCGCCGTTCCCGGCCGCCTCCGCCTCTCTTCTCCCGGCCCCCGCGTTCGAATTCCCGTCCGGACCCCGGGTCAGGCGCGCGACGCGACGCAGGAACCGGAACCGTTCGCGGGGCGCGTACTGCTTGCTGACGTGCTCGAGCTGGAGGAGAGGGAAGTCGGCGGCGCGGGACGTCGAATCTCCCGCGATCGCGTTCCCGTCGCGCCCCGCGAGCGGGCTCCCCTCCCCGCGCACGTCGATGCTTCGGACCGGGGTCAGCCGCTCGTCGCGGTCCATTCCCATGCGTGGCACCGCCCGCATCAGGGCCTTGAGGTAGGGGTGGCGCGGATCGCGGAACAGGTCCCCGATCGCGCCCCGCTCCATCAGCCGGCCGTGGTAGACCACCACCACCTCGTCCGCGAGACTCGCCACCACCCCGAGGTCGTGGGTGATGAGGAGGAGCGCCATGTGGAGCTCGGACTGGAGGTCGCGCATGAGCTTGAGGGTGCGTGCCTGCACGATGACGTCGAGGGCGGTGGTCGGCTCGTCCGCGACCAGCAGCGCGGGCCGGCACACGAGGGCCATCGAGATCATCGCGCGCTGGCGAAGCCCCCCGGAGAGCTGGAACGGATAGGTGTCGAGCGCGGCGGCCGGATCGGGGAACCGGACCAGGTCCAGCATCTCGCGCACGACCTCCCGCGCCTCGGAGCGGGAGCAGTCGCGGCGGTGCAGGCGAAGCGCCTCCACGATCTGGTCCCCCACGGTGTGGAGGGGCGAGAGCGAGGTCATCGGCTCCTGGAAGATGATGGAGATCCGCCCGCCCCGGAGCGCCCGGTACGCGGACGCGTCCGGGTCCAGGCGCGCGAGGTCGAGGGGCGGCTCGCCAGGGCCCCGTTCCGGGTCGGCGAACAGGATGTGCCCACCGGTGACGTGGGCGCTCTTCGGGAGGATGCCGAGCACCGCCTGGGCGATGACCGACTTGCCCGAGCCCGATTCGCCGACCAGGGCGACCGTGCCGCCGGCCGGGACGTCGAACGACACCCCCTTCACCGCCCGCACCGTCCCCTGCTCGCGAAGCCGGAACTCCACCTGGAGATCCCGGACGGACAGGAGGGGGCGCGCGGCGGCGCGTTCCGTCCCGAGCCTCACGGTCTCTCGAAGGACCCGCTCATCCATCCCGGAAGCCGCCCTCCGGGTTCCGGGCGGCGGGGGGGCCTGCGTCCGGCGGCGAGGCGACGGTCAGCCCGGCCGCCTCGAAGTTCGCCCGCGTCACGGGGTCGAGGTCGAGACCCCGGCGGACGGCGGCCGCGGCCGTTCGGCGCAGCACGTCGTCGAAGCCGTCGAGGCGCGAGTCGATGCGTACCACCACCCGATCGTCACCCTTGAGCACGAGCTGCATCCAGCCCCGCCGGCCGCCCTCCCCCCGCTTGCGTTCGCGCTCGCGGCGGACCGCGAAGTATCGGAGCTTCACGCGCGCGAGGCGGGACCATCCGAGCCGGCCGCGGCCGGGGCTCACGTCGATGCCCTCGTCGTCGACCCGAACCCGGGCGCGAATCCGGAGCGCGGTGAGGACGCCGAAGACGCCGAACAGCACCACCCCGGCACCGAGCACCATACCAAACCAGGGGGTGACCGAGAGCGCCGCGAGCGGCGACCCCGTGACCACGAGTCCCACGAGCGCCCGAACCCCGTCCGGCACGAGACTCGCGACCGGATACCGGTACGTCACCGCCATCGCCGTCGAGTCTCCCGAGCCCACCGCCGGACGCAAGGCGCACGAGGGGCGCCGCCGGTCGCACCGGATGGCACGCTCGTCATCTCCTCCACCTCATATTCCCGATCCGCAGCCGGGGCACGCCACAGGACCACAGCATATCCGAGCCGTTGCCGCGAGATGACCATGGATCGTCTCCCCGGCGACCTCGAGCCGGGGGTATCTGTCTTCCGAAGAACGGCATACCATAGTCATGACCATGGTCATGGATGGTGCTCATGAACCGCATCAAGGCGTCGGAGTTCAAGGCCAAGTGCCTCAGCTTGATGGACAAGGTAGCCCACACGGGCGAGCCGCTCGTCATCACGAAGAACGGAGAGCCGGTCGCGACCCTCGTCCCCTACGGCGAGAAGCGCCGCACCGTCGCCGGGCTGCACGCCGGCGCGATCCGGGTCCTGGGGGACATCGTCTCGCCCCTCGATGAGCCTTGGGAGGCAACGCAGTGATCGTGCTCGACACGCACGTGCTCGTGTGGCTCGATCAGGGTCTTACCGACCTCGGACCCGACTGCCGCGCGAGCGCGGACCGCGCCCTCGCGGACGATGCCTTGACGGTATCCGCAATCACCTTCTGGGAAGTGGCGATGCTGGTCGCGAGGAAGCGGCTCGAACTCGAGCTCACCGTGGATGAGTGGCGCCGCGACCTGTTGGCCGCCGGGCTCCGGGAGATCCCGGTGGACGGCCGCATCGGGGTCCGCGCCGTCTCGCTCAGCGACCTCCACCGCGACCCGGCCGACCGAATCATCGCCGCGACCGCCGAGGTGCACGAAGCGAGCCTCGCGACGGCGGACCGACGCCTGCTCGACTGGCCGTCCGAAGTACCGCGCCTCGACGCCCGTGCGTGAAGGTCCGCGATTGGATGACTCCCGCCCGCCCGAGGCAAGGGCACGAGTTCGACGGCTCTGTCCGCATCGGATTGTCATTGACCACAAGGAGCTTGGCCTCGCACGGGCATGGACCGCGCGCATGGACGCTTGGCCTGCCGGGGCCCGCCGTCGCAGGGCGGTGAGCGCTGGGCAGTCGTCAGGCCGGCTCCTGGAGCCCGAATACCTCGATCGGCTCGCCTAGCACCTGCACCGAATGGAACCCGAGGGATCGGACGGGCGGGCTCAAGCGGCGGCGGGGCGGATGGCGCAGGGGATCCCCTTCAGGTGGGGGATGCCCTGCTCCCGGTCGAGGAAGTCCGGGTCGTCCGCGCAGAGCTGGGCGTCCGCGTGGGTCCACGCGGCGGAGAGGCTGCCGTCGCCCTCCGCGACTTCCGGAAGCCACCACCCGTGCGGCACCCGGACGAGGCCCTCCGGCATGTCCTCGCGGACCGCGACCCGCATGCGGCACCCGCCCTGGCGCGTCTCGACCTCCGCCCATCCGCCGTCCTCTATCCCCGCGCCCGCCGCATCGGCGGCGGTGATGAACATGCGCGGCTCGGGGCAGCGTCGCCGGAGCGCCTCGATGTGGCGGTGCCCGGTCTGGAAGAAGGGGTCGTCGCGGAGCCCGGTGAAGAGCCGGAGCGGATAGTCCGGGTCGGCGGCCGGCTCCTCCCGCCAGTAGGGCAGGGAGTCGAATCCGAGCCCCTCGAGGACCGAAGATTCGAGCTCCACCTTGCCCGAGGGCGTCGCGAACCCGGTCTCCTCGTACTTCCGGAACCGGGGCTCTCGCAT
Organism: Gammaproteobacteria bacterium; assembly: GCA_022822245.1. The sequence goes on along the minus strand of JAJECB010000271.1, from coordinate 1,507 downwards.
GTGGTAGGGGTGGCGCTCCGCGAACTCCGCGAAGGTCATGCCGAGCTTCGCGACCCGGTAGTCCAGCATCTCCTCCACCGTCTCCCAAGGGAAGCGGTTCCCGAAGCCGAAGCGCACCGCGAGCCCGCGCCAGAAGTCGTAGACCGGCCGGCTCTCCCCCGCCGGGGCCACCGCCTGCTGCGACGGGCGGTGGATCGCGGTCCAGCCGAAGCCGTCCGAGAGGCACGCCCGCTCGGTCCACGCGTCGCCCGGGAGGATGAAGTCGGCGAGCTGCGCGGTCGGCGTCCTCAGGTGCTCGACGGCGACCACGAGATCCTGGTTGCGGAGACCCGCGTGGATCCGCTGCATGTTGGCGAACCCCATCAGGGTGTTGTTTCCGAGAGTGATGAACGCCTTGACGGGGTACGGCTCGCCGGTCGCCATGGCCCGGAACGTCTCGGTCGGGTTGGCCATGTAGCAGCCGGTGACGAGGTTCGGGTACTCGTGCCCCCAGACGCGCCGGGCGGGCTCCCCGAGCCGCTCCATGCCCCGGTAGGTGAACGCGGGGTGGGTGTCCACGCCGAGCTGCTTCGCCTTCTGCGCGGGCGGCAGCGCCTCGTGGAGCTCGAGCTCGCTCTCCGGGACGATGTCGGGGTGAAAGCCGTGCATGACCTCGCCGCCCGGCACGTCGAGCGAGCCGGTGAGGGTGCGGAGCGCGCAGTGGAGGCGGATTGCGGAGGTCGAGTTTCGCTGCTGGTCGGTGATCGGGGTCCAGGGAATGACCCCCGGGGTGTTCGTCGCGTACATCCGCGCGGCGGCGGCAATCTGCTCCGGGTCGCACCCGGTGATCGCGGCCACCCGGTCGAGGGGGAACTCGTCCACCCGCCGCCGGAACGCGTCGAATCCCGAGGTCCAGCGGGCCACGAAGTCGCGATCGTAGAGACCCTCGTCGAGGATCACCTTGATCCAGCCGAAGCACATCGCGGCGTCGGTCCCGGCCCGAAGCGGCAGCCAGAGGTCTGCGAGCTCCGCGTTCTCGGAGCGACGCGGGTCGAGCACGATGAGCTTCGCCCCGTTCCTCTGCGCGGCCCGGATCGCGTTGTAGACGGGGGTCCAACTGTGCTTGCGGGGGTTGTGGCCGAAGAGGACGACGCAGCGCGTCCGCGGGTAGTCGGGATACGGGAACCAGCCGTACACCATGCGGTTGATCGCGGCCGTGTTGCCCGCGCAGAGGGCCACCCCCGAGATCCAGTTGGGGGTGCCGAGGAGGTTCATGAACCGGCGCCCCGCCCCGTTCTCGGTCTGGGTGTTCCACTGGCTGGTGGCGACCGCGAGGGCCTCCGGGCCATGCCGGTCCACCACCTCGCGCAAGCGCTCCGCGATCTCGTCGAGCGCCTCGTCCCAGGCAACGCGCTCCCAGCGCCCCTCGCCCCGCTCCCCGGCCCGCCGGAGGGGATGGAGGACCCGGTCGGGGTGCGCGAACCCCGAGGGGGCGTGGACTCCCTTCATGCAGATGTTCGAGCGAAGG
>JAJECB010000180.1 GCA_022822245.1 Gammaproteobacteria bacterium | reverse complement strand
GGCGATCGCCTTCGACCCCTACCGGGAGGTGCGCGAGACCGGCGGGTTCATTCTCATCGACCGGTTCACGAACGCCACCGTCGGGGCGGGAATGATCGAGTTTGGCCTGCGCCGCGCCGACAACCTCGCCCGGCAGTCCCTCGACGTCGGCAAGGCGCAACGCGCCCGCCACAAGGGACAGCGGCCGTGCATCCTGTGGTTCACCGGCCTCCCCGCCTCCGGCAAGTCGACGACCGCGAACCGGGTGGAGAAGAAGCTCGCGGCCCTCGGGCGCCACAGCTACCTGCTCGACGGGGACAACGTGCGCCTCGGGCTCAACCGGGACCTCGGCTTCACCGACGCCGACCGGGTCGAGAACATCCGCCGCGTCGCCGAGGTCGCGAAGCTCTTCGTCGACGCGGGGCTCATCGTGCTCGTCTCGTTCATCTCGCCCTTCCGGGACGAACGCCGGATGGCCCGCGAGCTGGTCGAGAAAGGCGAGTTCGTCGAGATCTTCGTGGATACGCCGCTCGAGGAGTGCGAACGGCGCGATCCCAAGGGCCTCTATCGGAAGGCTCGGGCCGGCGAGATCGCGAACTTCACCGGGATCGACTCCGCCTACGAGCCGCCGGAAAACGCGGAGATCGTGCTGAAGACGGTGGAACGGTCGGTGGACGAGCTCGCCGACGAGGTCATCGCCTGGCTGCGCGACGGCGCGTACCTGTGACCCTGCCATCTGCCCGAGCTTTGTGGGTAATCGGGTCAGGGTTAGGATTCCGGGGATGAAGCCGGGCGCGCCCATCACCAACTCCGCGCTCACGGACCGGGCGGGACTCGCCCCGGGAGCGAGCGTCGGCCTCGCCCTTGCCCACGACAGCGCCGCTCGCCACGTGCAGGGGTCCGCGGCCTACGTCGACGACCTGCCGGAGCCGGCCGGCACGCTGCACGTCGCCCCCGGGCACGCCGGGGCGGCGGCGCGCGGTCCGATCCGGGCGATCGACCTCGACGCGGTGCGCGCCTCCCCGGGGGTGGCAGCGGTCCTCACCGCCGAGGACATCCCGGGCGCAAACGATTGCAGCCCGGCCTTCGACGACGACCCGATCCTCGCCGCGGGCGAGATCCTCTTTCACGGACAGGTGGTGTTCGCGGTCGTCGCGGCCACCCGCGACGCAGCCCGCCGGGCGGCGCGCCGCGCCCGCATCGAGGTCGACGCGCGTCCGCCCCGGGTCACCGTGGAGGACGGCCTCGCCGCCGGCGCCGAGGTGCTGCCCCCCTACGAGTTCCGGCGCGGGGAACCGGAGGCCGCGATCGCAGGCGCCCCCCGCCGGCTCACCGGGAGCGTGCGCATCGGGGGCCAGGAACACTTCTATCTCGAGGGACAGGCGGCGCTCGCGGTGCCCGGCGAGGACGACGAGATGCGGGTCCACTCCTCGACCCAGCACCCCGCCGAGGTGCAGCACCTCGTCGCCCGCATGCTCGGCGCTCCCGACGCCGCGGTGGTATGCGAATGCCGGCGGATGGGCGGAGCGTTCGGCGGCAAGGAGTCGCAGGCGGCGCAGTGGGCCTGCCTCGCCGCCCTCGCCGCGCACGTCACCGGCCGCCCGGCGAAGGTCCGGCTCGACCGCGACGACGACATGGTGATGACCGGCAAGCGCCACGACTTCCGCGTGGACTGGCGCTGCGGATTCGACCGCGACGGGGTGCTCGCGGGGGTCGACGTCGAGCTCAACGCCCGTTGTGGCTGCTCGGCCGATCTCTCGCTCGGGGTCAACGACCGGGCGATGTTCCACGCCGACAACGCCTACTTCTACCCGGCGGCGCGGATCCACTCCCGGCGCGTGCGCACCGACACCGTTTCCAACACCGCCTTCCGGGGATTCGGGGGTCCGCAGGGAATGCTCTTCGCCGAGCGGATGTTGGACGCGGCCGCGATCACCCTCGGGCTCGACCCCCTCGTCGTGCGCAAGCGCAACCTCTACGGGCCGGAGCGGGACATCACCCCCTACGGAATGCGCATCGACGAGCACGTGCTTCCGCGCATCGTGCGCGAGCTCGAGCGCACGAGCCGATACGCGGCGCGGCGGCGCGCGATCGCCCGGTTCAACCGGAACATGGCGGCGCGCGGCGGGGCGCTGCGAAAGGGCATTGCCCTCACCCCGGTCAAGTTCGGGATCTCGTTCACCCTGCGGCAGCTCAACCAGGCCGGCGCCCTGGTGCACGTCTTCACCGACGGCTCGGTGCAGGTGAACCATGGCGGCACCGAAATGGGCCAGGGCCTCTACGTCAAGGTCGCGCAGGTGGTCGCGCAGGAGTTCGGGATCGGCGTCGACCAGGTACGGATCACCGCCACCCGCACCGACAAGGTACCGAACGCCCCGCCGACCGCCGCCTCGGCCGGTTCGGACCTGAACGGCATGGCCGCCCGCGACGCCGCGCGGACCATCCGCCGGCGTCTCGCCGCGCTCGGCGCACGGCTCTTCCAGGTCGGAAGGGCCGACGTCGCGTTCGAGGGCGGGCGGGTGCGGGTCGGCGCGGAGACGATCTCCTTCGGGGAGCTCGCGCGGCTCGCGTTCACCGAACGCGTGTCGCTCTCCTCCACCGGGTACCATGCGACCCCGAAGGTCTCCTGGGACCGCGACACCGCGAGCGGCCGGCCTTTCCTCTACTTCGCGGGCGGCGCCGCGTGCTCCGAGGTGACGGTGGATACCGAGACCGGCGAGATGCGCGTCGAGCGGGTGGACATCCTCCACGACGCGGGACGCTCGCTCAACCCGGCCATCGACATGGGGCAGATCGAGGGCGGGTTCGTGCAGGGCATGGGGTGGCTGACGACGGAGGAGCTGGTCTTCGACGCGAGCGGACGGCTGCTCACCCATGCGCCCTCGACCTACAAGATCCCCACCTGCTCGGACGTGCCGGCCGACTTCCGGGTCGCGCTGTTCGAGCCCGGGCGCAACCGCGAACCGACCATCCACCGTTCGAAGGCGGTCGGGGAGCCGCCTCTGATGCACGCGCTATCGGTGTTCTCGGCCATCACCGATGCGCTCGCGAGCCTCGCTCCGGGGCGCGTGCCGCCCCTCGACGCTCCGGCGACACCGGAGGCGATCCTGCGCGCGGCGGACGCGATGCGGGCGGGACCCTGATGCGATGCGGGTGTGGTCGACGGTCGCCGAGATGATCGCCTCCCAGGGCGCATGCGCGCTCGTCACCGTGGCGTCGGTGCGCGGGTCCGCGCCGCGCGAGGCGGGCGCCCGCATGGTGGTCGGGCCGGACGGCGGATTCCGGGGAACCGTCGGAGGAGGCGAGCTCGAGTGGCGCGCCATCGGCGCCGCCCGTGACGCCCTCGCGCGTGACGCTCCGGCCGCGACCCTCAGCCGCTTCGCCCTCGGCCCGGACCTCGGCCAATGCTGCGGCGGGAGCGTCCGGATACTGAACGAGGTGTTCGGCCGGGACCGTCTCGACGAGGTCCGGGACCTCGCCGCGCGCGAGGCGGCCGGGCCGTTCCGAACCCGCGGGCGGCTCGGCCCGCGCTCGGTCGAGCGGGCCGTCGACGACTCCGTCGCGCCCGACGGACCCACCGTCGAGCTGGAGGGCGACCTCGTGGTCGAGCGCTTCCGCGACCTCCGGCACCCGGTCTGGCTGTTCGGCGCGGGGCACGTGGGACGCGCCCTCATGCTCGCGCTCGCCCCCCTCCCCTTCGACCTCACCTGGATCGACGGGCGCGACGGCATCTTTCCCGCCGCGCTTCCCGCGAGCGTGCGGGCGGTGCGAAGCGCCGATCCGGCGGCCGAGCTCGCCCGCGCTCCCTCCGGCGCCGCGGTGGTGGTGATGACCCACAACCACCCGCTCGATCTCGCCATCGTGCACGGGGCGCTCGCGGCCGGGCGGTTCGGCTTCGTCGGCCTCATCGGCTCGGCCAGCAAACGCGCCCGGTTCGCGAGCCGGCTCCGCAAGGCCGGCATCGACGAGGAACGCATCGCGGGGCTCGTCTGCCCGGTGGGGATGCCGTCCATCCGCTCGAAGCAGCCGGCGGCCATCGCGACCGGGATCGCCGCCCAGCTTCTGGAGCGTGTCGGGCCGTGACCGGACCCGCCCCCGGACCAACCCCAACTCCGGCTCCGGCTCCGGCCCCGACTCCTGGAGGCACGGCCGGAGATCCTCGCGACCAGGGCCGCCCGCCGGGCACGACGGCGGCCCCCTCGGAGGGCGAGTTCCTCCTCGAAGCGATCGAGATCGTGAAACGCTTCGGCGACTTCACCGCGAACGACCGCGTGACCCTCAGGCTCCGGCCCGGCCGTATTCATGCCCTGCTCGGCGAGAACGGAGCCGGCAAGTCGACCCTGGTCAAGATCATCTACGGCGCGCTCCAACCCACCGCCGGCCAGCTCCGCTGGCGCGGCGAGCCGGTGGCGGTCGCCAACCCCGCGGCGGCCCGGC
>JAJECB010000424.1 GCA_022822245.1 Gammaproteobacteria bacterium | reverse complement strand
ATCTGGGCCTGGCAGACCTCCGCGCAGCGGTAGGTCTTCTTCCGCACGAGATCCGCCCCGGCGAGGGCCGCGTCCACGTCCCCCAGCTCGTACTCGACGTCGCGCTCGACGTTGCCGGGGCGCTTCTCGTGGAGGTCGACCGCGTCCGCGGCGAGCGCGTCCTCGGCCGTGTAGTACGCGGGAAGCTCCTCGGCCTCGACCCGGATGAGGGCGAGGGCGCGCTCCGCGGTCGCGTCGTCGTCTGCGGCGACGGCCGCGATCGCCTCGCCCCGGTAGCGGACCCGGTCGCGGGCGAGGGGGTACTCGTGCATCGCGATGGGGAGGACGCCGAACGTTTGGTCGCAGTCCGCGCCGGTCACCACCGCCCGGACCCCGGGCAGGGCCTCGGCCTCGGCGGTATCGATGGACCGGATCGCCGCGTGCCCCCAGGGGCTGCGGAGGATCCGGCCCGCGAGGGCGCCCGCCGCCGCCGGCAGGTCGGCGGTGTAGCGGGCCCGCCCGCTCACCTTGTCGGGGCCGTCCACGAGGGGCACGTACTTCCCGATGGTCCGAACCCGTGCCGGTGCCTGCTCGCTCAATTCCTCGACTCCTCGACCCTCGGGGTTCTCGACCACGGTTTCCGGGAAGGGTCCGCTCGGGGAACCCGGATCACCACCTCCCCTTGTCGATTGCCCACGTGCGCAATCCCGCCCCCGAGGTTCGGGTGTTGCCCGTATCGCTCCGGTACCCCTCGAGCAAGCCTCGGAGGGCGCCGAACCAGATGAGCACCCTCTTTCTGTCTTCCTCGCTGATGCTCTTTACGCGGGCCACCCTCTTCTCCATGGTGGTCAGCTTTTCGCAGTACGGCAGGTCTTCGGTCTGGTAACAGATGCGCCAATGGCTCCCGGTGTGCTTGAAGGTCGCGGTGACGAACCAGTGGGGGACATCCTGGACCAGCTCGGCTTGCGACGTCGAGATGGCCGCCATTGCCAGGCAAGCCGCGACGACGAGGGCGGCCTTCCTCCCGCCTCTCCCGATCTCGGAGAGGACCCGCCTGGTGCTCGGGCTGGAACGGCGCCTCTTCACCGGTGGGCCTCGGGCGGGAACCCGGTGCGGGAGGAGGCGGCCGCCTCGGCCGCCCATTGCACCGCCTCCACGATCTTGACGTACCCGGTGCAGCGGCAGATGTTGCTGCCGAGGGCTTCCCGGATCGCGTCTTCCGTGGGGTCGGGGTCAGCTCTGAGGAGCGCTTCGGAGGCCATGATGAGGCCCGGCGTGCAGTACCCGCACTGGGAGCCGAGCTTGCGGTGGAAGCCTTCCTGGATGAAGGCGAGGCGTCCCTCATGGCCAAGGGATTCGATGGTCTCGACCGAGCGGCCCGCGACGGTCGCCGCGAGGGTGAGGCAGGAGAGGAGGGGCACTCCGTCGACGAGGACCGTGCACGCCCCGCATTCGCCCCCGTCGCAGCCGGTCTTGGTGCCCGTCAGCCCCACCGTCTCGCGCAGGTGGTCGAGCAGGAGCACGTTGTCCGCCACCGCGTCCGCGCGCTCGCGCCCGTTGAGGCGATAGCTCAGCAAGCGAATCATGGTCAGGCCCCCGGGTCCCCGCGCCCCGCCGGTACGGGGCCATTCTAGCCTGCCTGCCGGGGCGGCTTCTCGCACCGGCCCCGGCTCCCGTCCGGCCGCGGAGGGCGGCCCGAGTCGCCGATCGCCCGGTCCGCTCAGGCGGGGGACGGGCGGCGCCGGCGCCGGCCTGCGGCGCGCGCGGTCCCCGCCGGCCGGCGGTGGATCTCGGGCCAGATGAGCGAGACCACGATGGCGGCGATGAGCCCCTCGAGTCCGATGAGGGCGACCGCGTCGCGCGCGCCGATCCAGTCCGCGAGCACCCCTATGTGGTAGAAGCCGAGCGGACTGGTCCCGATGAACACGGTCAGCACGCCCATCATCCGGCCCCGCACCTCGGCCGGGGTGGAAGTGATGACGAGGGTGGTCTGCATCGCGGCATAGAAGGCGCCCCCGACCCCGACCACGAACAGCACGGCACCGGCGAGCCAGGGAACGGGAGAGGCGGCGAACGCGATCGAGAACACGAGGTAGAACACGCAGCCCGCGAAGTACAGGCGCATGAAGTTGGCAGGACGCGCGAGGAGCGTGATCAGGACCGCCCCGATGAGCGCGCCCGCCCCTTCCGTCGCGGCGAGGAACCCGACCGCGGAGGGGCCGAGCCGGAAGCTCTCCTCGCCGATCACCGGGATCATGGCGATCATGGGGAACGCCCAGATGTTGAACACCACGGTGACGGCGAGGACGCTCGCGAGGCGGCGGTCGCCGCGCAGGTACCGCACCCCCTCCGCGACGCTCCGCCACACGTTGCCCGCTCCGGAAGCCCGGGCGGGCGACGGGAAGCGCACCGCCTGGAACGCGACCCAGCAAAGGGCGTGGAGCACGGCGGAGATCACGAAGGTGCCGGCCAGCCCGACGGTGGCGAGCAGGGTTCCTCCGAGCAGCGGCCCCAGCATCCGGGTGCCGTTGTTGGCGAGGGTGTCGACCCCCATCGCCCGCCCGAGGAACGGCCCGCGGATCACGTCCCCGATGAGCGCCCGGCGGACCGGGAAGTCGGTGATCCAGAGGGTGCCCCCGAGGAATGCGGCGACCCCGAGGTGCCACACCTCGATCCGGCCCGACCACGCGAGCACCGCGAGGCCCGCCGACAGCACGCACATCCCGACCAGCCCCCATTGCATGAGCCGCCTTCGGTCGACGCGGTCCGCGACCGCGCCCCCGAAGACCCCGAAGAGGGAGAGGGGCAGCACCCGCAGCAGGGTCATCGCGGCGGTGATGGTGGCGGACCGCGTCTCGGCGTACACGTAGACCCCGAAGACGAGCATCTCGAGCCAGCGCACCACGCTCGTCAGGGTGCCGACCACGAAGAGCGCGATGAAGCGCCGGTCGGTCAGCCAGGCGTTTCGGCCCCGCCGCAAGGCCGCCGGTCGGAGCCCCCACATCGGCGCGGATCAATCGGTCTCGGAGGCGAGGATGGTGCGGGTTCGGGAGCGGAACTCGCGCCGGACGAGCACCGCGGTGACCCATGCGGTGGAGACCATGAACAGGACCGGGTGCAGGAACCAGGCGGTGGCCGCCATGGTGTAGTAGTAGGCGCGGATCCCCCGGTCGAAGTGGAGGGCGCCGAGGTCGAGCAGACGGGCCGCCCGCCGCGCGAGGCGCGCCGTCTCGGGCGTCTTCTCCATCGGGGTCGCGCCCATCACCACGATGCAGTAGGTGTAGAGGCGGTGCGCCCACGCGAACTTGAAGAACGCGTAGATGAGCACCGTGACGAGGCCGAGCACCTTGACCTCCCAGAGCGCCCGCGTCGTCTCGACCGCGAACGGGAGGTCCCCCACCACCCCGAGGGCGCGGTCGGCCGCCCCGAGGAGGGCGATGAGCCCGCCGACGAGGAGGATCGCGGTCGACGCGAAGAACGTGCACCCCTGGAGCACCGAGCCCTGGATCATGGTGTCGATCATCCGGAGCTCGCGCCCCGCCATCTCCGTCATCCATCCATGACGGTAGCGGACCATGATCCGGCTGAGGCTGGTCCATCTCCCGGAGCGGGGCCGGAACACGATCGCGTTGAACCCGCCCCAGCAGACGACAAGCAGGCCGAGCGCGGCCCAGTCGAGTTCGGTGAGGCCGATCATGGGCCGCCGGCCGCCGCCCGCAGCTCGTCCCGGAACTCGGGGGCCGCGACCTCCGCGAGCGCGGCGGCGCGGGCGCGCTCGGGACGGAAGCGGAGATCGGCGACGCCGTGCTCGGTCACGACGTAGTCGATGTCGGTCCGGAGCGCGGTCGGGACGTTGCCTTCGCCGAGGCGCGGCACGATCCGGGAGACCTTGCCGCGCGCGGCGGTCGCCCCGAGGGCGACGATGGAACGCCCGCCGCGCGAGCCCGCGGCGCCCCGCATGAAGTCCACCGAGCCGCCGGTGCCGGTGACCTGGGTGCCGCGAATCATCTCCGCGTTCACCTGCCCCCCGAGGTCGATCTCGAGCGCGGAGTTGATGGAGACGAAATGGTCGATGCGGGCGAGGGTCCCGGCTCCGTGGGTGTAGTTGACGGGGCGGAAGCGAACGTCCGCGCGCTCCCCGAGCCAACCGTAGAGGGCCGGGGTGCCCATCGCGTAGGCGGTGACGTGGCGTCCCCGGTCGATGGCCTTGCGCGCGCCGGTGATGACGCCACGATCGACGAGCTCCATCACCCCGTCGTCGAGGATCCCGGAGTGGAGCCCGAGGTCGTTCTTCTCCCCGAGCGCCCCGAGCACCGCGTAGGGGATGGAGCCGATCCCGGTCTGGATGGTGTCGCCGTCGCGGACGAGCCCGGCGACGTTGCGGGCGATGGCGCGGGCGGTCCCGTCCGGCTCGGGGAGCGGAAAGGGGTCCGGAGGGCGGGACACCGGCACCGCGAAGTCGATCCCGCGGGCCTCGATGCGGGGTCCATCCGGGGGATCGGGGAGGGCGGCGTTCACTTCCACGACGACTCGCCGCGCGTGATCGACGACGACGTCGACGAAGTCGCAGTTGAGGCCCGCGCCGAAGTCGGCCGCGTCCTTCGCCGGGGCGCCGTCGCGGGGGGCGGAAACGCTCAGGATGGCGAGGTCGAGTTCGAGCCCTTCGCCGAGGAGATTGGCCACCGCCCGGAGCTGGCAGGGGACGAAGTCGATCCGTCCCGCCCGGTAGCTCGCCCGGGTCTCCGGGGTGATGAAGAACGCGATCGCGCGCGCCTCGTCGTGCAGGGAGCAGAAGTCGAAGCGGTTGAGGGCCGGCACGATCGACTGGATCCAGGTGACCCCGGCGCTCGCGTCGGGACGGCGCCGGAGCGCGTCGAGCACGGTGGCCGGCTCGTTCGCCCCGCCCGCGACGAACACCGTCATGCCCGGCTCGAGCAGGGCGGGCACGTCGTCCGGAGAGATGAACCTCGGCATCGTCGTCTGCTATCGGATCACTTCGATCCCGACCCCGAGGGGCAGCCGCGTCCAGATGCGGTCCGCGGTCAGGATCCTCTCTCCCTTCTCGATCGCGAGGGCGAGGCATGCCCGGTCGCCGAGGGAGAGACCGAACTCCGCCGTCGACCCTCGGAGCGAGCCGGCAATGCCGGCCTGGGTGGCCGAGAACGGCTCGAGCACGAGCCCGAGCGATTCGAGGCCGACCTGAAGCTCGGCGGCCTCGCTCTCGGAGCCGGCCGCCTTCTGGACGACCTCCGTCCAGTTCACGGTGGACATGATCGCGCCGCCGAGCACCGCCCGCACCGAGCCGGCGCCCGGCTCGCGCTGCAGGTACGCGAGGAGGGCGGAGGCGTCGAGCACCGCGCTCACTCGCGGCGCGCCTCCTCGCGGCGCTCGGCGATCAGCTCCTCGGCGAGGCTCCGGCCCTCGAACTTGCGGAAGTACTCGTGCAGCCGGCGCTCCACCGCCTCGGGCTTCTCGATCACGAGATGTTCGTCCTCCACCCGGGCCACGAGGGTCTCCCCGGGCCGGAACCCGAGCGCCTTCCGGATCGGGGCGGGCACCACCAGCCGCCCCTGGGCGCCAAGCCGGACGTCGGCATGGACAGCAGATTCTGGCATGTTTTCTCAGTCGTGTCAGATACTGGTGAAGTATGGCTGATTCTGAACCGAACGACCGCTCTCGGCAACCCCGCGCACGCCAACGCGTGCGTGCGGGTCTCGACGATTCGGCTGCCCATGGTCCGCAGGTCGGATTACGCTTCGCAGATCCCACCCGCGTTCGCAGATCCCACCCGCGGTCCGGCCAGGGTGAAGCGGCGGTGGGAAGGAGCCGGGTCCGTTGGGAGGCGGCGCGGAATTCTGCGATGATCGCTTCTCGGCAATCCGCCGCCGCATGAACCTGTCTGGAGCCTCTGGTGAGCGATTCGACCGCAGTATCTCCCCTCGCCCCCGCGAGCTTTCCCGATCTGCCTCCCGTGGCGGGGATCCTGCTCGCCGCCCACGCGGCGGAGCTTCGCTATCGGGGCCGACCGGACGTGATGCTCGCCGCCCTCGCGCCGGGGTCCCGGGTTGCCGGCGTGTTCACCCGCTCGCGCTGCGCGTCCGCCCCGGTGGACTGGTGCCGGGAACATGTCGGGCGCGGCACGGCCCGGGCGGTGCTCTGCAACGCGGGCAACGCCAACGCGTTCACCGGTGCGGCAGGGGAGCACGCGGTGCTCGCGTCCGCGCGGGCGGTCGCCGAG
>JAJECB010000197.1 GCA_022822245.1 Gammaproteobacteria bacterium | reverse complement strand
CGGATCCGAAGCTCGACTATCCGGTGCTCGAAGATCTCAGGGCGCAGGGCGCGACCGACTATGTCGCGATGCCGATGCGGTTCTCCGACGGCCAGATCAACATCATCTCCATGAGCTCGAGGGCTCCGGGCGGTTTCACCGTCGGGGATCTGGGAAGGCTCTACGAGATCCTGCCGCTGCTGAGCCGCCTGCTCGAGGTGCAGGCGCTGAAGATGAACGCTTCGACGTTGCTCGGCACCTATCTCGGCAAGAACACGGGACGGCGGGTGCTGGACGGCCTGGTCAGGCGGGGCGACGGGGAGACCCTGCACGCCCTCATCTGGTTCTCGGACCTGCGCAACTCCACGCCCATGTCGGAAACGCTGTCGAGCGACGCCTACCTCGCGACCCTGAACGCATACTTCGACTGCATGGTCGGGGCGATCGTGGAGAACGGCGGTGAGGTGCTGAAGTTCATCGGCGACGCGGTGCTGGCGATCTTCCCCATCGCCGATCCGGACAGCGCGAACCCCGAAGCCTGTGGCCAGGCCCTGGCCGCGGTCCGCGGCGCGCGCGGACGCATCCAGGAGCTCAACCGGCAGCGCGGCGACGGGGAGCTTCCCGCCATCGAGTTCGGCATCGGTCTTCACCGCGGCGACGTGACCTACGGCAATGTCGGCTCCACGGACCGCCTCGACTTCACGGTCATCGGAGCCCCTGCCAACGAGACCGCACGCATCCAGGACCTGTGCAAGGTACTTGACACGCCGGTGCTGATCTCCGCCAGGCTCGCCGAGCGTTTCACCGGCGAGCTCGTGTCGCTCGGCCGTCACGCATTGCGAGGCGTCGGCACCAGGCTCGAGCTCTGGACACTCCCGGAGCTCGCCGAAACGGCGTGACGACCCCGGGCGGGCGAACCCCGCCTCACTCCGCCACATTGTGCGCAGGTAGCTTCCGCAAATCGAAACTCCATGAATACGGCCATTTATGTCTGAATCAAAAGGCAAGTTCCGCGTTGGCGTGGACATTGGGGGCACGTTCACCGACTTCGCCCTCTTCGACGAGGGGGGCAGCCGGATCGCGGTCCACAAGGTGCTCACCACCCCGGCCGACCCCTCGGTCGCGGTGCTCGAAGGCGCAGCCGCCCTCCTCGGGCGCGAAAGCGTCCCGATGGGTGCCGTCGACTCCATCGCCCACGGAACCACCCTCGTCACCAACGCGATCATCGAGCGCCGGGGGGCGAGGACGGGGATGCTGGTGACCGCAGGGTTCCGCGACCTTCTCGACATCGGCTTCGAGCAGCGCTACAACCTCTTCGATCTCCGGCTGACGTGGCCCGATCCGCTCGTCCCCCGGCGACGGCGGCGGGAGATCCGCGAGCGGGTGTCCGCCGACGGAGCGGTGGCCGAGCCGCTGGACCTCGACGGGGTACGCGAGGCGGTTCGCGACCTCGTCGAAGGAGCCGGCATCGAGGCCCTCGCCATCTGCTTCCTCCACGCCTACGCGAATCCGGCCCACGAGGAGGCGGCCGGCCGCCTGGTGCAGGACGAGTTTCCCGGGCTCCATGTCTCGCGCTCCGCCGGGGTCTTCGCGAACATGCGCGAGTACGAGCGCTGGACCACCGCGACGATGAACGCCTATGCCCAGCCGATGTTCGACCGCTACGTCGAGCGTCTCGAACAGGGGCTCGCGGACCTCGGATTCGTGGGCCGGCTCCACATCATGACGTCGTCCGGAGCCTCGATCGTGCCGGAGACGGCGCGCCGCTTTCCGGTTCGCGCCCTCGAGTCCGGTCCCGCCGCCGGGGCGCTCATGTCCGCTCACCTCGGCCGCCGCCTCGGTCTGCCCGACCTCCTCTCGTTCGACATGGGCGGCACCACCGCGAAGGGGGCCCTCATCCGGCGCTTCGCGCCCCTCAAGCAGTACGACCTCGAGGTCGGGCGGGTGCACGAGTTCAAGCGCGGAAGCGGCCTGCCGGCAAAGCTCCCGGTCATCGACATGATCGAGATCGGCGCCGGGGGCGGCTCGCTCGCCCGGGTCGACGAGCGCGGGCTCATCCGGGTGGGTCCGCGGAGCGCGGGCGCCGATCCGGGCCCCGCCTGCTACGGCAAGGGCGGTACCGGCGCCACCCTGACCGACGCGAACGTGGTCCTCGGCTACCTCGATCCCGACTTCTTCCTCGGCGGGGAGATGCGCCTGGATGCGGGCGCGGCGCGGGTCGCGATCGAGGAGCACGTGGCTGCGCCGGCGGGGCTCGATCCGATCCGGGCCGCGTGGGGCGTGCACGAGATCACGAACGAGGACGTGGCACGGGCGTTCCGTATCCATGCCTCGGAGCGGGGATTCGACTATCGCAACTCGTCCATGGTCGCGTTCGGCGGGTCCGGCCCGGTGCACGCCCTCGCGATCGCCCGCAAGCTTCGGATCCCCCGGGTCGTCTTTCCGATCGGGGCAGGAGTGATGTCGGCCCTGGGGCTCCTAGTGAGCCCGCTCGGCTTCGAGGTCTCGCGCTCGCGCCGGGTGTTCGTGGCCGACCTCGACGCGGAGGGCTTCGAAGGGATCATCGCCCCCCTCGTGGACGAGGCGGCCGGATTCCTGCATCGCGCGGGCGTCCCGGAGCCGGACATCGTCTGCCGGCTCGACATGCGCTACCAGGGCCAAGGCTACGAGATCGAGGTGACCCTCCCCGATCGCGCAAACGCCGACGGCACCGGATACGCCGCGGCCCTCGCCCGCCTCCCCGAGCTGTTCCGGGCCAAGTACGCCGAGATCTTCGCCGAGACGTTTCTCGACGAGCCTCTCGAGATCGTGAGCTGGAAGGTGGAGGCGGCGGGAACCGAGGCGGCCCTCTCCTACCGCGGGATCCGCGGCGGCACACGGGCGGCGGCAAAGCGGACCCGCCGGGTCTGGTTCGGCGATGCCTTCGTGGAATGCGAAGTGCTCGACCGCTACGCCCTCGGGGCCGGCACGACGATCGAGGGTCCGGCCGTCATCGAGGAGCGGGAGTCCACCTGCGTGCTCGGGCCGGGTGACCGGGCGGAGGTGGACGAGCGCCTCAACCTCGTGGCCGAGCTTGCCATCGCAGGAGACGAAACATGAACGCCGGAGCCATCGACGCGGTCAGCCTCTCGATCATGTGGGATCGACTCATCGGGATCACCGACGAGATCATCTCCGCCCTCGTCCGGAGCTCGTTCTCCACCATCGTCCGCGAGAGCGGCGACCTCTCGGTAGTGGTGCTCGATGCCGAGGGCAACTCCGTCGCGCAGGGCAGCTACAGCGTCCCCTCGTTCACCGGCACCGCCGCCCCCACCCTGCGCCACATGCTGGCGAAGTTCCCGCCGGAGTCCCTGGAGCCGGGCGACGTCATCGCCACCAACGACGCGTGGATGGGCACCGGGCATCTCTTTGACATCAACGTGATGCGGCCGGTATTTCGCAACGGACGGATCACCGGCTACACCATGAGCATCACCCACCTGCCGGACATCGGCGGGCTCGGCTTCGGTGCCGCCGCGACCGAGATCTATCACGAGGGGCTGCGCCTCCCGGTGTGCAAGCTGGTGCGGGCCGGCCGGCTCGACGAACCGATGTTCGAGGTCATCCGCAGCAACGTGCGGGTTCCCGAGCAGGTCTTCGGGGATCTCATGGCCAACATCACCTGCAACGAGGTCGGCGGCCGCCAGCTTCTCGAGTTCATGGACGAATACGGGCTGGAGGATATCGCGCCGCTCTCCGAGGCGATCCGCAGCCAGAGCGAGCGGGCCATCCGCGATCGGCTCGCCGCCCTCCCCGACGGGGTCTACGAGGGGGCGATCGACATCGAGGGCATCGACGATCCGCTACGGCTCGCGTGCCGCGCCGAGATCGCGGGACGCGGCATCCGCCTCGACTTCTCCGGAAGCTCCCCTCCGGTCAAGCGCGGCATCAACGTGCCCCTGTGCTATACGCGGGCGATGGCCCGCTACGCGGTCAAGTGCCTCACCGTGCCCGGGATGCCCAACAATGAGGGCGCGGTGACCCCGATCGAGGTGACCGCCCCGGAAGACTCGATCCTGAACGCCCAGCCGCCGTATCCGACCGGAGGGCGGCACGTCACCGGGCACATGGTGGTGCCCCTCGTCTTCCGCACCCTCGCCGAAGCGGCCCCCGCACAGGTGCAGGCGGATTGCGGAAACATGAACATCGTCACCTTCCAGGGCACCCGCCCGGACGGTCATCCGCTATCCACGATCTTCTTCTCGACCGGGGGATTCGGGGCTCTCCAGAACTTCGACGGGGCGGACACCATCCCGGGTCCGTCGAACATGCGAGCGATTCCCGTCGAGATGTGGGAGTCCCTGACCGGGATCACCATCGTGCACAAGCGGCTGCTCCCCGACACGAGCGGACACGGCGAGGCGCGGGGCGGTCTTGGTCAGGAGATCGAGTTCCGGAACGATACGGGCTACCCGTTCACCGCGTTCTGCGTCGCCCCGCGCTCGGAGTTCCCCGCGAGGGGCCTCTTCGGCGGGGGCGACGGAAGCCGGCGGACCATCCTCGTCGAAGGGCGGCCGGTCCATCCCAAGGGAGCGCACACGGTGGCCCCGGGAGAGCGCTTCACGATGCGCGATGCGGGAGGCGCCGGCTTCGGCGTTCCCGCGGACCGTCCTCGGGCCAAGGTCCTCGCCGACGTCGAAGAGGGCCTCATCACCCCCGAAACCGCCCGCGAGGTCTACGGCTTCGAAGCGAGGTAGCCCTTCGCGCCGGCCGGGTCCGGCCCTCCGCGCGGCGGCAAGGGCGCGCCTCGGAAGGCCTCCGGAGAGCGTGCCGCCGCGGATGCTTGCAGCCGCCACCGGACCACCGAGCCCCGCCGACACGGCCTTGCCGACAGTGCGGATGCGTTCGGACAGGGGGCGAAAGAGTGCGTTCCCGCACTCAGCCGAGCAGGTCGTCCACCGGAAAGACGCCCGCTTCGGGGAGAGACGCGATCTCCAGGGAGGCGCCTCTTTCGACCACCGTGTGCTCGCCATAGCCTCCGGGAGCGGGCCGGCGGTATACGTGCACCACTTCCTCGCCGAGCGCGACCACCCATACCTCGCGGATGCCGGCCTTGGCATAGAGGGGCGTTTTCACGTTGAGATCGAAATCCAGGGTCGTATCGGCCACCTCGACCGCGAGCAGCACCTCATCGGGGCGCGGGTGCCGTCCGATGTAGGCATCCTTCGGCTCGAGGAGAGCGAAGTCCGGCTCGGGCTCCGAGTGGTTGTCCAGCCGGACGGGGTTCTGGACGCTGACGCGCGCCCTTGGGGCGACCTTCAAGACCAGGGTTTCAGTCAGACGGCGCACGCACTCGGCGTGGCGGCTTCCCATGGGCGCCATGACGTAGATCCTTCCACTGAGCAGCTCGACCCGATCGTCCGGCCCCAGGATGCCGGTATGCGCGAGCTTGTGATACTCGCTGGTGGTGAAGGTGCGTTCGTGCGGGCGCGTGATCGTTTCCATCGCCTTCGTCTTCCGACCGACCCTTACCGGGAGCACAGTCTATCAACGCCGGTACGAATTGGAAGTTCCGGCCGGCGTGCCGGGCTTGGTCGCGCGGGTCCGGGTGTCGAACGAGCGGGGACCTCCCTGCGCCCCCGGCGCGGCTCAGATTCAGACGGTGAGGTAGCGTTCGAGGATCTCGGGGTGCTCGCGAAGTTCCTCGGTGGAGCCCGAGTGCTTGATCTCACCCTTCTCCATGATGTGGCAGCGGTCGCTCAGCGAGAGCACGAACGAGAGGTTCTGCTCCGCGAGGACGATCGAGAGCCCCGCGTCCTTCAGGCGCTGCACCTGGTCGCGGAGCGACTCGACGACCCGCGGGGCGAGTCCCTCGGACGGCTCGTCGAGAAGCAGGAGCCTTGGGTTGCCCATCAGGCTCCGGGCGATGGTCAGCATCTGCTGCTGGCCGCCGGACAGCACCCCGCCGAGCCGCGTCTGAATCGGCTCGAGGTCGGGGAAGAGCTCGAACACCCGGCTCTCGTTCCAACCGCCCGGCGTCTCGCGGCGGGCGATGTCGAGGTTCTCCCAGACGGTCAGCTCGGGGAAGATCCGCCGTTCCTCGGGAACGTAGCCGATCCCGAGCTTCGCGATCCGGTGCGAGGGGCGGCCCGCGATGTTCTCCCCGAGCCACTCGACCTCCCCGCGTCGCGGGGAGACGAGCCCCGCGATGCTGCGGATGGTGGTGGTCTTGCCGACCCCGTTGCGCCCGATGAGGGCCACGCACTCCCCGGGCTCCACCGCGAACGACACGCCGAAGAGCACCTGGCTCCGGCCGTAGGCGGTATGGACGTCCCGGAGCTCAAGCTGCGCCATCGCCCCCCTCCCCGAGATACACGCTCCGCACCTGGGGATCGCCGCGCACCGCCTCCGGCTCCCCGGAAGCGATGACGCCGCCGTTGTGGAGCACGGTGATTCGGTCCGCGATGCCGAACACCACCGTCATGTCGTGCTCGGTGAAGAGCAGGGTGAGGCCGCGCGCGTCCGCGATCTCGTGGATGAGCCGGATCGCCTCCTCCGTCTCGCTCGGCGACATGCCCGCGGTCGGCTCGTCGAGGAGGAGCACCCGCGGCCGCTCGGCGAGGGCGATCGCGAGCTCGAGCTGCTTCTGCTTGCCGTAGGCGAGCTCCCCCGCCTGCTCCTCCGCCTCCTCCGCGAGCCCGACGAGGGCGAGCAGCTCCAGCGTCTCGGCGCGGTTGAAGCGCGCCCCGATCCGGAACATCGTGAAGTGCCGGTCGTCCCGGGCCATCAGGGCCACCTGCACGTTCTCGAACACGCTCATGCGCGGATACACGTTGACCCGCTGGAACGAGCGCGCGAGCCCCGCCTTGACGATGCGGTGGGGCGGCAGCCCGGTCAGCTCGCGTCCCCCGTACTCGACCCGGCCCCGGTCCGGCCGGAGGTGCCCGGTGATGAGGTGGAAGAACGTCGTCTTGCCCGCCCCGTTCGGGCCGATGATCGCGTGCTTCTCGCCCTCCTCGAGCTCGAAGTCCACCCCGTCGATGGCGACGAACCCCCCGAAGTGCTTGAAGAGGTCGACGGTGCGAAGCATCGTCCCGGCCCGTTCAGTCAGTCGCCGCCGCGCGCGCGCAGGGAGGCGAGCTTGCGGGCGAGGCCCGCGAGGCCGTCCGGCAGGAAGAGCAGGATCGCCACCAGGATGAGGCCGAGCACCATCGGCCAGTACTCGGTGTACTCGTTGGTGAGGCGCTCGAGCACGAAGAGGGTCGCCGCCCCGATGGCCGGCCCGAAGAACGAGTAGATGCCGCCGAGCAGGGTCATGATGAGCACCGTCGCGGACTCGGTCCAGAACGCCGACTCGATGTACATGCCGCGGTGGAACATGCCGAAGATGGCCCCCGCGATGCCCGCGAAGGTCCCCGCCACCACGAACGCCCACCACCGCATGAGGCGGGTGTTGATGCCGACGAACCCGGCCCGGATCCGGTTCTCGCGCACCGCGACGAGGCACCGCCCGAACGCGGAGTGGCAGATGAGCCACAGGAGGGCCGCGGACGCGCCGGTGACCACCAGGGTGAAGTAGTAGAACGGGACCCTGGAGTCGAGCATCGCCGGCACCGCCACCCCGACGAACCCGTCGTCGCCGCCCGTCACGCTCCGCCACTTGAACGCGACTCCCCACACCACCATCGCGAACGCGAGGGTCAGCATCGCGAAGTAGATGTCGGTGAGGCGCACGCAGAACCACGCGACGAAGGCGGCCGCGAGCGCCGATGCAATCACCGCGGCGGCGAACGCCGGCGCGAAGGCCCACTCGTAGGTGGTGAGGAGGATCGCGCAGGTGTAGCCCCCGATCGCGAAGTACGCGGCGTGCCCGAACGAGACGTTGCCGGAGAAGCCGATGAGCACGTTGAGGCTGAGCGCGAAGAGGGCGTAGATCATGATCTCGGTGAAGAGATCGATGAGGTAGCGCGAATCGAGAAGCGGCACCGCAAGGAGCGCGAGCACCACCGCCGCGCACGCGATCGCGACCGGCCACGGCAGCACCTGGGGCGGGTCCACCGGAGGCGACCCTGCGCGTTCCACCGCCACCCCCTGCGGCCTCCTACGCTCCCTCGCCCTCGGGCCGGCCGAAGAGGCCCCACGGCCGCCAGAGAAGGACCGCGAGCAGGATGAGGAACGGGAAGACGTCCTGCCAGTTCGGGACGATCACCGAGCCGAAATTGAACACGAGCCCGTAGATGAGCGCCCCCACGAAGCTCCCGACGATGCTGCCGAGCCCCCCGACGATCACGATGACGAAGCAGTCGACGATGATGATGGCGTCCATGCCGGGGGTGGGGCTGTTGAAGGGCGCCGCGAGCGCCCCGCCGATCCCGGCGAGCGCCGAGCCGAGGAGGAAGACCCCGGTGTAGATGACCGGCACGTTGACCCCGAGCGCCCCCAGCATCTCGCGGTCCTGGGTGGCGGCCCGGGTGAGACGCCCCCACCTCGTGCGGGCAGTGAAGAGCATGAGCCCGACGAGGATGATCGGTCCGACGACGATGAGGAGCAGGCGGTAGGTCGGATAGAAGGTGATCCCGAGGTTGACCGCTCCCCCGAACCCGTCCGGATAGGAGACGCTGTACTGGTCCGTCCCCCAGATCATCTTCGCGAGATCGGTCATGATGAGGACCACCGCGAAGGTGAGGAGCAACTGCATCAGGTGCTCCTTGTCGTAGATGAACCGGAAGAGCCCGCGCTCGATGACGATCGCCATGACCGCGAGCCCGGCCGCCGCCCCCACCACCCCGGTCCAGAATCCGAGCCCGTACGATTCGGCCACCGAGTAGAGGATGTAGGCCCCGAACATGTAGAACGCGCCGTGGGCGAAGTTGATGACCCGGAGCACCCCGAAGATGAGGGAGAGCCCCGAGGCGA
This sequence comes from Gammaproteobacteria bacterium, assembly GCA_022822245.1. The sequence goes on along the minus strand of JAJECB010000197.1, from coordinate 11,254 downwards.
TGATGAACAGGTTCATCCCCTGCGAGACGGAATTGAGCACCTGGATGGCTGCGAACGAAGGCGAACCGAGCAGGGTCGCGAGCCCCGGGTTCCCGAGCGTGTCGCGCGCGAACGTGACCAGTGCTTCCACTATCGGGCGTCCCTTCCGGGGATTCGGAGCGGGGGAGGAGTCGGGAGCAGGAGAGGATCAGAACGAAACCCGCACCGGCCCCCGTCGCCCGAGGCGCCGGTGCGGGCTTCCGCCGCTGGCTGGTCCGGCTATTCCGCGATCACGGCCGGGATGTAGGTGATGGGGTCCATCACCCGGTAGTCGACCCCTTCCTTCTTCACCATCGGCCCCCAGAACTGCCCGGTATCGGCCTGGTGGTCGTCGGGGTTGATCGTGCGCGGCCCGACCGGGGTGTCGATGCTGAGCCCCTTGAGGGCCTCCGCGATCGCGTCGGACTCGATCGAGCCCGCCTTCTCCGCGGCCGCCGCGTAGAACTTGACCCCGATGTAGGCAAGCACCGGCCACATCGCGGTCTCGTTGGTGTCGGCCTTCTCGGCCACCGCTTTCTGGAACTCGACGTGCGACGGGTCGTGGTGGTCGTACCACAGCTCGTAGGTGTTGCTCCAGACGTTGTCCGGATAGTCCTCGCCCATCTGGCCCGCGATCTCGTGGCTCGCGATCTCGCCGCCCGAGATGTACTTCGCCCGCTCGAAGAGCCCGAACGGCTTCGCCTGCTGCGCGAAGTTGACGAAGTGCGAGCCCCAGAGCCCGCTCGTGATCCCGTCGCATTCGGCGCCGAGGATCTGCGAGATGAACGCGTTGTAGTCGGTCGCCCCGAGCTTCGGCCGGAGCTCGATGACGAGCTCGACGTCCGGCGCGTGGCGCGCGAGACCCCGCACGATCCCCGCCCCGAGGTCGTGGCCGTAGGCGTAGTCGAGCTGGATGTCGCACAGCTTCTCGATGCCGAGCTGGGCCACGATCTGGGCCATCGCGTCCCCCTCGAAGTCGGTGTGCGAGGCGGTGCGGAAGACGTGGTCGTGGAGCTTGGTGGTGGTCATCTGGATGGTCTTCGGGATGGTGGCGATGTAGACCACCTTCTCCTGCCGGGCCACCTCGGAGATGGCGAGGCCGACGGCGGAGCTCAGCCCCCCGATGAGGACGTTCACCCCGTCCTTGGTGATGAGCTCCTTGGCTGCGGCGGCGGCCGCGGCGGGCTTGAGCTTCGTGTCGCGCTTGAAGGTCGCGAGCGGCTGCCCGAGGACCCCGCCCGCCGCGTTGATCTCGTCGACCGCGAGGTCGTGTCCGAACATCGCGGGCACCCCGTACACCGCTCCGGTGCCGGCGATGGGGTAGAGCACCCCGAGGCGGATCTCCGCCTGCGCGCTTGCCCCGGCGAGCGCGATCACGCCCGCTACGACTGCCAGTACGTGTCTCATGCCGAAATCTCCCCTGTTGTTGATCGGGCGGCGCGCATTCCTGCGCCAATGTCGTCTCGCGGCACGCGAGCGGCGGGCGCGGCCCTTCCTCGGACGATCCGGGCGGCGCGCTCGCCGGCGCGGCAACTCCCGCCGCGACGGCCCGCCTTGCTCCCCGCCGCGCGGTGGGGGCAGGCTACCGCCGCGCGGCCCCCGGCGCAACCGCCCGAATCCGGGGTCGAACCGGGTTCCCCGCCTCGCCCGCCGCCGGTGACCCGGGCAGGTCCTCCGCTCCGACGCCAAGATTCCCTCTCCGACCCCGTTCTTGCGGAAGCGGGACCCGCAAGACGGCTTGACGGGCGACGGCGCGCGGCGCCATATTCCCCGTCCTCCGACGGGCGGGAGGCCACCCCACCTTGGCTCCGACACGCAGGGACGTATTGCGGATGAGCGGCGCGGCGGCGATCGCGGCGGTGCTTCCCGCCGGCGCGCCCCGGGCCGCGAACGGGGTTGCGGAGGCCATCGCGGCCTTCACGGAGGGCACGGTCCCGCGCGACGGCGCGGTGCGGATCGAGGCGCCGGAGATCGCCGACAACGGCGGCGCGGTGCCGATACGGGTCGAGGCCGAAGGCGCCCGGCGCATCGCGCTCTTCGCCGACGGGAACCCGAACCCCGGGGTCGCCCGCTTCGCGTTCGGAACCCTCACCCCCCCCGCGGCCACGATCCGCATCCGGCTCGCGGAGAGCCAGAACGTGATCGCGGTGGCCGAGATGGCGGACGGCAGCTTCGCCAGGGCCGTCCGGCAGATTGCGGTGACCGTCGGCGGCTGCGGGTAGGCCGGGGAGCGGGAATCGTGGCGGAACCGAAGCCTCGCATCAGGCTCCCCAAATCGATCGCCGCGGGGGTCCCCTTCCGGGTCCGGACCCGGATCACCCACCCGATGCACACCGGGCTCCGCCACGACCGCGACGGAAAGCTCGTGCCCCGCCGGATCATCAACCGCTTCGTGGCCCGGTACGACGGCGAGGTGGCGCTCTCGGCCGATCTCGAGCCCGCCGTGTCGGCCGATCCCTACATCGAGTTCGAGATGGCGGTCCCGGGGTCGGGCGTTCTCGAGTTCGAATGGGTGGACGACGACGGCTCGGTGTACCGCCTTCGCCGCGAGATCGCCGTCGGCTAACCCGGTGCGGCGGCGTCCCGGGTTTCGCGGCCTTGCGGGCCGGGCCGCCTCCCTCCTCCTCGCCCTCTTCGCCCTCCTCCCCGTCACCGGCGCGGAGAGCGCGGACGCGGAGCGGGGGAAGGCGCTCTACCGCGAGTGCAAGCGCTGCCACCAGGTGGGGAGCGGCGCGGAGCATCGAATCGGTCCGCACCTCAACGATCTCTTCGGCCGGGCGGCCGCCTCGTCCCCACACTACCGCTACTCGCCGGCGATGAAGGAAGCGGGGGCCGGCGGGCTCGTCTGGACCGCGGCGACCCTGGATGCGTTCCTCGCCAATCCGCGCGCCGTCGTTCCGCACACGCGCATGAGCTTTGCCGGCATGGCGGGGCCGGACGAGCGGGCGGATCTCGTCGCCTGGCTGCGCGGGTTTGCCGGCGGGGGGGCCGGCCTCCCGCCCGCCGAACCCACCGCGACCCCCGAGGAATACGGCCTCGACCCGGGGGTCCTCGCCATCCCGGGAGACCCCGAGTACGGGGCGTATCTCGCGGGCGAATGCATCACCTGCCACCGGGCGGACGGGGCCGTCGAGGGGATCCCGTCGATCGTCGGATGGCCGGTCAGCGACTTCGTGCTAGCCTTGCAGGCGTACAAGCACGGCAAGAGGGCTCACCCCGCCATGCAGCTCGTCGCCGGGCGCCTGTCGGACGAGGAGATCGCGGCCCTCGCGGCGCATTTCGAGATGGCGGAGATCGAACCGTGATGGAGGGAAACGGGTCATGAAACAGCGCAATGTGAAGGGCGCCGTCAGCCGGCGCGAGTTCCTGGCATCCGCATCCGCGGTCGCCGCATCGACGGCGCTGTCGGCACCGGCCGTGCTCGCGACGGGCCGCCCACGCGTCGTGGTGGTGGGGGGCGGCGCGGGCGGAGCCACCGCGGCCCGCTACATCGCGAAGGACTCCAAGGGCGCGGTGGACGTGACCCTCGTCGAGCCGACCCGCGCCTACTACTCGTGCTTCTTCTCGAACCTCTACATCGGCGGCTTCCGCGACTTCGCCTCGATCGGACACGGCTACGGCGACCTTGCCGCGAATCACGGGATCAACGTCGTGCACGACTGGGCGATCTCCGTCGACCGGGACGCGCGGACGGTGGGGCTCGCGGGCGGAGGCAGCCTCTCCTATGACCGCCTCGTCCTGTCGCCCGGCATCGACTTCCGTCCGGGGTCGGTGCCCGGATGGGACCTCTCGCAACAGAACCGCATGCCGCACGCCTACAAGGCGGGCTCCCAGACCCAGCTCCTCAATGCGCAGATTGGGGCCATGCCGGAAGGGGGCGTCTACTGCATGGTCGCGCCGCCGAACCCGTTCCGCTGCCCGCCCGGGCCCTACGAGCGGATCTCGATGGTGGCCCACGTGCTGAAGCGGACCAATCCGTCGGCGAAGATTCTGATCGTCGACCCCAAGGAGAAGTTCTCCAAGCAGGGGCTGTTCGAGGACGGCTGGCAGCGCCACTACCCCGGCATGATCGAGCGGATCGGCCCCGACTTCGGCGGCGACCGGGTCGAGGTGCGGCCCGACTCGATGGAGGTGGTGGTCGACGGCGAGGCGATGAAGGTGGACGTGTGCAACGTCATCCCCGCCCAGCAGGCGGGGCGCATCGCGGCGCTTGCCGGCGTCACCGACGACTCCGGCTGGGCGCCGGTGGTGCCGCGCACCATGCAGAGCCGCGCGGACGAGGACATCCACGTGCTCGGCGACGCCTCGCTGCAAGGGGACATGCCGAAGTCGGGCTTCTCCGCCAACAGCCAGGCGAAGGTCTGCGCGATGGCGGTGCGCGGGGCGCTCACCGGCTCGAAGGTGTTTCCGGCCCGTTTCTCCAACACCTGCTGGTCGCTCATCGGCACCGACGACGGGGTCAAGGTGGGCGCTTCCTACGAGGCGACCGACGAGAAGATCGCGAAGACCGACGGGTTCATCTCCAAGACCGGGGAGAGCGCGGAGCTCCGCAAGGCGACCTACGAGGAGTCGCTCGGCTGGTACTCGGCCATCTCCGACGACATGTTCGGCTGACCGGCCGGAGCACCGCAGCCCCAAAATGGGGTCAGAGTGGAATTTTCGGTTCCGAAACTCCCGCTCCGGCCCCAATTCCGCCCCATCCGGAAAACGCCGCGGTGTCGCCGGCCCGAGGCGGGTTCCTTCCGGAGCGGATTGCACGATCCGCGGAAGAAGGGGCCTTTCCCAAGGGCCGGCGGGCCACGGCCACGAATCAATGGTTGTCGAACGATCCGAGCAAGCCCGCGCCAACGCGACCGGGGCTGGCGGCGACCGGATCACCGGGCGTCCAGGAGCGCCCCCGTCGCCCGCGCCGACGCGACCATGGCCGCGAGGGCGATGAGGGCGGCCATGCTCGCGGTCGAGACCCCGGAAAGGCCCGCCCCCACCGTGCAGCCGCCCGCCAGCACCCCGCCCAGCCCCATCATCGCCGCGCCGGCGAGGTAGCGCCCGGTCTGCCGCGGCCCTTCCAGGCTCTCCCACCGGAACTCCCCCGCCGCGAGCGCTGCGACCAGGCTCCCCGCGACCACCCCGGCCACGAGGCCGGTACCGAAACCGGCCGGAATGGAGGTGGCGGCCACCGCCCAGAACAGGGTGGCGGCCACCGGCCCGGTGAATCCCAGCGACTGCATGGGAAGCGGGTCGAAGTCGTCCTGGAGCACGAAGCCGGTGCCGATCCAGCCGAGCGGCACCAGCAGCCCGATCGCCGCCGCCATCGCGAGCCGCGAGCCCGGCGCACCGGAGCGAAGCGCGAGGAGCGCGAGCCCGAGCGCAAGCGCGATCGGCCAGACCTCGCCCCCCGGCAGCGACGCGAGGGCCGCCGCCCCGCCGGCGGGAACCGTCGCGGCGCCGATCGCTTCGCGCACGGGCGCGAACGCGCCCTTCATCGCCGCGTGGGCGATGACCGCGAAGACGAGGAGGACGAGCCCCGCGCGCAGGTTGCCGGCCCCCGCAAGCACCGTGAGCCGCGATACGCAGCCCCCCGCGAGCACCATGCCGGCCCCGAACAGGGCGCCGCCCACCAGCACGGAGGCGAGCGGCAGGTCCGGGGCGAGAAAGCGGTGCCCCTCGAACGAAACGAGACCGGCGGCGACCGCGAGCCGGGTGCCCGCGATCGCGAAGGCGAGTCCCGTCACCCAGACGCCGAGCGCCGGCAGGCAGTCGCGCCACCGCCCGTCGAGGCCGCGGCGAAGGCAGAAGGCGCTGCGCTGGGCGAGCCCACCATAGAGGCCGCCGAGCGCGAGGCCGAAGAGGACCGAGGCCCCGAGCGGGGTGAGCGCCTCGAGTCCCAGCAACTCGTACATTACTGTGGATTCCGGTCGACTCAGACCGGGGGACCGTTCATGACTGCATCCATGAATCCCTTGAAGCTGGGGCTCCGCTGCGTGATGGTCGCCGGATCGAGGCTGCGCGCGATTTCTCCCGATATCCTCGCCGTATACAACTCATGGCGGAGCAGATGCTTGAGAACCAGCTTGGGATTCTCAATCTCGTCGGGCCGGGACGTATCAACGTGACCCGGCGCTCGGCCAAGATACGCACGCAGGTTCCCGGCATCGGCAAAGTACCAGGCTTCCAGATGGCGCTGAGCGAACGCATACCGGATCGGTGCACCGACTTCGCCCAGTCGCGCGGCAAGAGACTCGAACGGAGCAAGCACGTCTGCCGGAGAACTCCGATCCACGTCCACCAGGACCACGAACTTGTCGGGTGGCGAGTCTCCTTTCTCGTACCACGTCGCCCTGATGAGGTTCTCTGCCATCCGGGGATTGAGCGCACTGTTGCCGGGCGGAATCCGGACGTCATCCACGATGACCTCCCGCTCGCGCAGGTGATGAACGAGGTGCGGCAAGGCGCGCCGTTCGGTCTCACCGGATGCCACGACGACCACGCGTTTGATCACCTCAGTCAGCCCCGAAGCCCTTGGTCTCGTATAGCTCCCCGAGGCCGAACCCCGAAGCGTCCAGGGCCCGTCGAACGGCTTCCGGGTGCTTCTCGCGCACAACCTTCGTTCCCTCCGAGTCGTGGCGTTGCACGACACGAACGGCACCCGGATCATCCAGATAGCTCAACAACAAGGGAGAGTGCGTCGTCAACAGGAACTGGACTCGTCCCTGCGCGGCCCGAACATGCTCGACGAAGGATGACAAGGCCGTCGGGTGGATGTAGTTCTCGGGCTCCTCGATTCCCACCAGATTCGTCTCGGGCTCCGCAAAGAGCGCCGTCATCAGGGCCAGCATTCGGAGCGTCCCGCTGGACACTCCTATCTGGTGAACGGAAGACCGAAGCCCCGGTTCCTCCAGCAGGAGATAGTAGCCACGCTCCGATTCCCGGGGTTCGACCTTCGTCGGAAGTCCCAGGACCGCCCGGGTTGCCTCGACAATCCTCTCGAGAACCTCCGGCGACCTTCGTTGGAGGGAGTGGAGTGTCTCGGCCAGATTCCGGCCGTGGGGGTCAAACCTTTCCGCATCCAACCCGGACGAGTCACGGCGAAGCAGAAACGGATTCGGATCGAAGAAACCCCAGCGCCCGATGAACTCCGCGACATCGCGGCCTGGAAAGGAAGCATCCGCGGCGGCGGCGGCCAGGGCGCATGCGGTCTGCGCCTGCTTGAGCACTACCCGCTCGCCGGATTCGCCCGACAGCCACCAACCCTGGCCCCGAGCGGCTTCAAGCAGCCGCCTTGACCCAGACTGGCCTCGTGTCATTTCGAGGTATTCCTCCACATGAAACGCATACCCTTCCTTAATCAACCAGACAGACCATTTGAAGTTCCTGTTCCCATCTTCCAGGAACACCGTCAACTCGATGCGATCCGTGTCTTCTCCCTTCCACGTGAGGTTGGTGATGCCTCCCCGCCCGGATACCCAGACTCGGAAGTCACGTACCTGGATTCCCCCGTGCAGAAATCGGAGAGCGTCGAGAATGGTGCTCTTGCCCGACGCATTTGCGCCGATGAACAGGTTCAGATCGCTCAACTCGATGTCTTCGTTGCGAAGACTGCGGTAGTTCCGCGCGTTGAGACGTCGCAGCTTCACTCGCTGTCTCCCTTTCGAATACCCGGTTGACGAGCCTCGGCCTCAGTCGGCGCAGGCAGTCTCAATCGCTCGTGCCCGGGAGGGCGTCGAGGCCGCGCACGTTCTGGCCTCCGTAGCGCCGCAGGCGAATGTCCGCCTGCTCCTTGTGGCCCGCGAAGTGCTCGAGGGCGCAAAGGCGCGAGCAGTACTCCCCGACGGCGACCGACGCCTCCTCCGTGATCCGCTGGTAGGTGCAGGTCTTGATGAACTTCCCGACCCACAGGCCCCCCGTGTAGCGGGCGGCACGCCGAGTCGGGAGGGTGTGGTTGGTGCCGATCACCTTGTCGCCGTAAGAGACGTTCGTCTCCGGGCCGAGAAAGAGGGCGCCGTAGTTCGTGAGACGGTCGAGGAAGTACTGCGGGTTCTCGGTCATCACCTGGACGTGCTCGGCGGCGATGCCGTCCGCGACCGCGACCATCTCCTCCGGGCTCTCGCAGACGATGACCTGCCCGTAGTCGCGCCACGCCTGGCCCGCGGTTCCGGCGGTGGGGAGGACCTCGAGCTGGCGCTCAACCTCGGCCATCGTGTCGCGGGCGAGCCGCTCGGAGGTGGTGAGGAGGGTCGCGGGGGAGGTCGGACCGTGCTCCGCCTGGCCGAGGAGGTCCGCCGCGCAGAGCTCCCCGTCCACCGTCTCGTCCGCGATGACCAGGGTCTCCGTCGGCCCCGCGAACAGATCGATGCCGACCCGGCCGAAGAGCTGGCGCTTCGCCTCCGCGACGAACATGTTCCCGGGCCCGACCAGCATGTCGACAGGCTCGATGGACTCGGTGCCGAGTGCCATCGCCCCGACCGCCTGGACCCCGCCGAGGCAGTAGATCTCGTCCGCCCCGCCAAGATCCTGGGCGACCACGATGGCCGGGTTCGGGTCCCCCTCGTAGGGCGGCGCGCAGGTCGCGATCCGCTTCACCCCCGCGACCTTCGCGGTCACCACGCTCATGTGGGCGGAGGCGACCATCGGGTACTTCCCCCCCGGCACGTAGGAGCCGACGCTGTTCACCGGGATGTTCCGGTGGCCGAGGACGACGCCGGGCATCGTCTCGTGCTCGACGTCGCGCAGCGCCCCCTTCTGGATCTCGGCGAAGTTCCGGATCTGCTCCTGCGCGAACTCGATGTCCGCCCGCTCGCGCGCGCTCACCCGCCCGTAGCAGGCGTCGATGGCGGCGCGGCTCAGGCGGAACTCGGCCGGGGACCAGCCGTCGAAACGCTCCGAGTACTCGCGGACCGCCGCGTCGCCGCGGGCCTCGATGTCCGCAAGGACTTCCTCCACGGTCCGGCGGACCTTGGCATCCGCATCGGCCTTCGCGTCGTCGCTCAACCCGGTCTTGAGATGGCGGGGCACGGCACCCTCCTCCCGTTGGTTTCGGAGGGAACCGATCGTAGTGCGCGGCGCGGCGGGTGACAAAGAGAAACGCGATGGCGCCGGGAAATCGGGGCGGGATGAGGGGTTGTCCGGGAACGAGGGCCGCCAGCGCGCCGGGACCGCCCCCGTCTTGCATGCAAGCGAAATGCCCGCGCTCCCGGAAGGCTGACGGCCCCTGCGGTCAGAGAACGGAGACGAACCGCCTGCGGTCCGCAGTTCGGGTTCGGGTGCGCTCTCGCGTTCCCGGAGGCGTTCCGATCAGAAGGCGGGGCGGCCCGGAACCCGCACTCGGGTTCGGTAGAGCGAAGTCGAAGCGGTGATGAAAAGGCTCCGCAAGTCCTCGTCGCCCCACGTGAAGTTGGCGACGCCCTCCGGCACCAGGACGACCCCGAGGCACGTCGCGTCCGGCGCGAACACGTGGACTCCGCCCGGGCCGGTGCAGTAGACGTTGTCCTCGGAGTCGGCCTTCATGCCGTCCGGGGCGCCGTCGCCTTCGCCCGTCACCTCCGCCCAGACCCCGCCCCCCGTGACGCCGCCGTCCGCCTCGACGTCGAACACCCGGATGTGCCCGCCCTCGGTGTCGTTGACGAAGAGGCGCGCTTCGGGGCCGTCGAAGGAGAGCCCGTTCGGTTGAGCGAAGTCGTCGGCGAGGAGGGCGAGGGTCCCGTCCGGTGCGATGCGGTACACCCCCTGGAAGTCGAGCTCCTGCTCGCGCGGGACGCCGAAGTACTCGCGCCGCCCGTAGTTCGGGTCGGTGAAGTAGATCGCGCCGTCGCGCTTGACGACGATGTCGTTCGGGCTGTTGAGCTCGCGGCCCTCCCAGTGGGTGGCGAGCACGGTGAGGGTGCCGTCGGCCTCCGTGCGGGTGACCCGGCTCGTCGCGTGCTCGCAGGTGACGAGCCGCCCCGCCGGATCGTAGGCGTTACCGTTCGCCTTGTTCGCGGGCTGGCGGAAGGTCGTGACCCCGTCCGCCTCGCTCCAGCGACGCATGTGATCGCCCGGCATGTCGCTGAAGATGAGATGGCGCTCCACCGGGTGCCAGACCGGCCCCTCGGTGAAGGCGAACCCGGTGCCGAGCCGCTCCATCGGGGCGTCGTCCCCGACCACCTCGCGAAAACGCGGATCGCGCACTTCCACGGTCATGCCATCGACTCCTCCGCGACCTTGTCGACCACGCTCCGCAGCACGCCGGGGTCCTGCGCCCCGGAGACCCCGTAGCGGCCGCCGATGATGAAGAACGGCACGCCCGTCACCCCCATCCGCCGCGAACGCGCCTCTTCCGCCCGCAGCGCGTCGACGTCCTCGGCACTCGTGAGGTACTCCGAGAGCGCGACCGGCTCGAGGCCGCACTCCGCGCCGATGTCGAGGAGCGACTCGCGGTCTCCGATATCCCGTCCGTTCACGAACACGGCCTGGAAGAGGGCCTCGACGGTCTCGTTCTGCAGGTCTTCGCCGGCCGCGTAGTGCACCACCCGATGCGATGCGAAGGTGTTGGGGGTGCGCGGCATGCGCTCGAAGGCGAATGCGATGCCCTCCTCCGCCCCCGCCTCGCGGATCCGGTCGTAGACCGCCCGGGCCGCATCCGCGCCGCCGAACTTCGCGGCGACGTACTCGGCCCGATCCATGCCCTCTGGCGGCATGCCGGGGTTGAGCTGGAACGGGTGCCAGCGGATCCGGACCTCGTCGGCGTCGAACCCGGCGAGCGCCCGCTCGATGCGCCGCTTGCCGACATAGCACCACGGGCAGATGGTGTCGGAAACGATGTCGATGTCGATCACGGCCGGGCCTCATGGATGGAGGCGGCGAGTCTAGCAGCTATCCCCCCGGGGAACGGAACTGCGCGCCGCTCCCCGGGAGCGCACCCCCTCGCATGAACGAAGGAAATGGAGCCGGGACGAGGTTCCGCTCCCGATCCCGAAGCCCGGCTCCGACCCCGTGTTCCTTCCCGCTAAGATCGCGGGCCATGAACGGAAGGTTCAGCGTCCGCGGCAAACGCGCGATCGTGACCGGGGCGTCCTCGGGCCTCGGGCGCCGGTTCGCGCTCACCCTGGCCGGCGAGGGAGCGAGGGTGGCGCTCGCGGCGCGGCGCGTGGACCGGCTGGAGGCGCTCGCCCGCGAGATCGCGGCGGCGGGCGGCGAAGCGGTCCCGGTCGGCATCGACGTCGCGGACGGCGCCTCCGTTCGCGCCGGTGTCGACCGCGCC
>JAJECB010000157.1 GCA_022822245.1 Gammaproteobacteria bacterium | reverse complement strand
ATCATGTTGCAGATCTGCTCGGCCGCCTCGAGCGACCGCGCCCGCTTGGTCTTCGCCCGGATGCCGAAGGCGCCGAGCTCGAGGCGGGTCGCCCCTTCGCCGATCCCGAGGTCGACGCGGCCGTCGGACAGGAGGTCCAGGGTCGCGACGCACTCGGCGGTGCGCGCGGGGTGGTTGTAGTTCGGGATCACCTGGCGGATCCCGTGCCCGAGGCGGATCCCGGAGGTGCGGGCGGCGGCGGCGGCGAGGAAGACCTCCGGCGCCGACGAATGGGAGTACTCGTCGAGGAAGTGGTGCTCGACCTGCCAGGCGTAGTCGAAGCCGAGCCGGTCGGCGAGAACCACCTGCTCGATCGCCTCCTTGAAGAGGCGGTGCTCGTCGCCGTCGCCCCACGGCTTGGGCAGTTGCAGCTCGTAGAAGACCCCGAATCGCATACTGTTTGGTCCCGATTGCGTCGTTGCGGACCCGAGAGCATGGCATTGTCGCGCGGCTTCGGCAACGATGGGGGCCGGTCGCCGCGCCCCGCGCGGGCGGGGGAACGGCGGATGTCGGGAAGGACGGCGGTGGATGGACAAGGGTGAATCGGCGCCCCCCGTGATCGGGCTCACGGGGGGGATCGCGGCCGGCAAGTCGACGGTCTCGGAGCGCCTCGGCGCCCTCGGCGCGCACGTCATCGACGCGGATCGGGTCGGCCACCGGGCCCTCATGCGCGAGGGCGGCGAGGCATACGAAGGGGTCGTCGCCTCGTTCGGAACGGAGATCCTCGACGAGGCGGGGGAGATCGCGCGCCCTCGCCTCGGGCGGCTGGTCTTCGCCGATCCGGCGCGGCTCGCCGAGCTCAACCGCCTGACCCACCCCCCGATGCACGAACGGATGCGCCGCGAGATCGAGGACGTTCGGGCGCGGGCGTCCCCCCCGCCCTTCATCGTCCTCGACGCGGCGGTGCTGTTCGAGGCTGGGTGGGACGCGCTCTGCGACGAGGTCTGGACGGTCAGCACGGCTCCCGAGCGGGCGCTCGATCGCCTTGTCGCACGCAACCGGCTCTCGCCGGAGGCGGCGCGCGCGCGCATCGACGCGCAGCTCGGCAACGCGGAGCGCGAAGCGCGCGCCGACCGCGTCATCCGCAACGACGGCACCCTCGACGCGCTCGCCGGCGCCGTCGACGCCCTCGCCGCGGCGGCGGCGCGGGGTGCTTGAGCGAAGTCCTCTCCCCGGCTACGCTCGCCCCGTTCGGAATCCCATTTCGCGAGAGCTACGGAACAGGAGCGCTGAAATAATGGAACTTGGTCTTTTCACCATGCCCCTGCATCCCCCCGGGTCCAATCTCACCGAGACCCTGAAGGCGGATCTGGACCAGATCGTCAAGCTCGACGAGCTCGGCTACTCCGAGGCCTGGATCGGCGAGCACTTCACGTCCCTGTGGGAGAACATTCCCTCCCCCGAGCTGCTCATCGCGCAGGCGATTCCGCTCACGAAGCAGATTCGGCTCGGAACCGGGGTGAGCTGCATGCCCAACCACGACCCCTTCGTCCTCGCCCACCGGATCGCTCAGCTCGACCACATGTCGGAGGGCCGGTTCAACTGGGGGATCGGCACCGGGGCGTTCCCCGGAGACATGCAGGTGTTCGGCTACTGGGGCGACAACCCGCGCATCAACGCCGCCGCGTACACGCGCGCGGCGGTGGACGCGATTCTGAAGCTCTGGAACGATCCGAAGCCCGGGCAGTACGAGAGCGAAGGGTTCAGCTTCGCGATCCCCGAGCCCGACGACGACTACGGGCTCCGGGCCCACGTCCGGCCGTACCAGCAGCCGCATCCGCCGATCGGGGTAGCGGGGGTGTCCGTCCGCTCCACGACCCTCAGGATGGCCGGCGTTCGCGGCTGGATCCCGATGTCGATCAACCTGATTCCGCCGGTGCTCCTCAAGACCCACCGGGAAGCCATCGAGGAGGGGGCGAACGAGGCGGGGCGGGAGCCGAACTGGGGAGAATGGCGGGTGGCACGCGAGATTGTCGTCGCCGAATCGGGGGCCGAGGCAAGGAAGCTCGCGCGCGAGGGGGTTCTCGCCCGGGACTTCGAGGACTACTTCTTCAAGCTCCTCCCCAAGGTCGGGATGCTGGGGCTCATGAAGAACGACCCGGACATGGCCGACTCCGACGTGACCGTCGACTACCTCATCGACAACGTGTTCATCGTCGGCAGCGTCGACGAAGTCGCCCAGAAGCTCAATGACCTTCAGGGCGAGATCGGAGAGTTCGGAACCCTCCTCGCCATGGGCCACGAATGGGACACCTACGACGCGTGGCACGGGTCGATGTCCCTCCTCAAGAACGAGGTGCTCCCCAAGGTCTCGTAAGGCGGCACATGGGCCGGAGGAGGGAAGGGGGCCAAGTCGAGGGCCATGTCAGGGGCCAAGCGGGAGCACATACCAAGGGCCAAGCCGAGCTGAAGTCTCGATACGCCGGCATGCCCGCACCGCGAGGAGACGTACGCACCACCCGCCCTTCGATGAGTCCGCGTACCGGTCCGTCGCCGGCCGCGTGGCGCTGCTGGTCACCCGGCGTCCGGGCCGGCGGGTGCGCGCGCACAGGTTCATATAACCTCCGCGGTTCCGTGGTGGCTGGCCAGCATGTATTCTGGAGGGCCATCCCTTGACCAACCGGAACACACCGGAGAACCAACATGTTCGAGATGAAACGAACTCTGGCCCTGGCCACCGTCGGCGCGGCGGCCCTTGGCGCGGCCGCGTTCGCGCCCCTCGCCGGCGCCGAAATGAAGCACGAAGGCGTCACCGTCAACATCCTCACCCGGCCGGGACCGGTCATCGCCGGCCGCCTCGACGAGCGAGGCGAGGAGTTCAAGGCGATGACCGGCGCGACGATCACGGTGGCGACGGTGCCGTTCGCCGACCTCTTCCAGAAGCTGCTGACCGACTGGTCGACGGGGACGAACTCGATCGACGTCGGGGTGTTCGCCTCCGGGTGGGCGGTCGAGCTCGCGGACAGCGGCCTCCTCGCCGACCTGAGCGACTTCGTGGCGAACGACCCGGACATCCAGTTCGACGACATCGCGCCCTACTTCCGGGAGTTCAACCAGAAGATCGACGGCAAGACCTACCTCATCACCATCGACGGCGACTTCCACATGTTGTACTACCGTACCGACGTGCTGGAGAAGAACGGCCTCGAGCCGCCGGACACCTGGGAGGAGTATCTCGAGGTCGCGGCCGCGGTCCACGGCCAGGACATGAACGGCGACGGCGAGCCCGACTACGGCTCGTGCCTGTTCAAGAAGCGGAACGAGCAAAGCTTCTGGCTGCCGCTGTCGATTGCCGGCGGGTACCTCCAGACCCAGGGCACGGGCCAGGGCATCTTCTTCGACACCGAGACGATGGAACCGCTCGTTCGCAACGAGGGCTTCGCCGAGGCGCTCCGGATCCTGAAGGAGACCGGCAAGTACGGCCCGCCCGACGAGCTTAACCTGGCAGTGACGGACACCCGGCCCTACGTGCTCTCCGGGCGGTGCGCCCTCCTCATCGAGTGGGGTGACATCGGGCCGCTCTCGATTGACCTCACCCAGTCGAAGATCAAGGGTCTCGTCGCCTCCAAGATCCTGCCGGGCTCGACCCGGGTGGTGGACCGGGCGACCGGCAAGCTCGTCGACTGCACCCCGGAGATCTGCCCGCACGCGATCGACGGCGTCAACCACACCCCGTTCGCCGCGTTCGGCGGCTGGTCGGGAGCGGTCAACGCCAAGGCTGATCCGAAGGTGATCGCGGCCGCGTACGACTTCCTGTCCTACATGAACTCGCCGGCGCAGTCCAACTACGACGTGACGCTCGGCTGGACGGGCTACGACCCGTACCGGATCTCGCAGTTCGAGAACGTCCAGCTATGGGTCGACCAGGGCTTCTCGAAGGAAGGGGCGGAGAACTACCTCGGGGCCATCAAACAGAGCCTCAACAGCCCGAACATGGCTTCCGACCTCCGCATCCCCGGCGCCCAGCAGTACGAGGGCATCTGCCTCGACCGCGAGATCGCCCGGTTCCTCGCCGACGAGATCTCGGCCGAGGAGACGATGGACAACATCTACGAGTGCTGGGAAGAGGTCACCGAAGACTTCGGGCGCGAGCGGCAGGGCGAGCTGTATCGCGCGTCCCTCGGCATCACCAACTAGGCTGAAGTCCGTCCCGCCACGGTCGGAGATCTTGAATCGTGGCAACACGGGACGGCGCAACGGCCAAGCGGCGGCCGGGAGGGGACCCGGCCGCCGCCGCAATCGCGACCGCGGATGCGGTCGCAGCCGCGACGGCACGACGCGGCGGGCGGTGGTCGGAGTGGTTCGACCGCCAGTCCCGCACCCTCTTCGTCATGCCCGCCGTGGTCATGATCCTCATCTTCTCGATCTTCCCCCTCATCGCGACCTTCATCCTGTCCCTTTCGAGGGTGAGGCTTCGCGGCGGCGGCTACACGATGCGATACGTCGGGGCCCGCAACTACGAGAAGCAGATCTTCGGGTCCGAGCAGTGGCACTTCCTCGGCACCTTCGAAGGGGTAAGCGTGCTCGGGTGGCTCGTGAGCGCCGCGGTGGCCGGACTCCTCGCCTGGTGGCTCCTTCGCTACTTCCAGGGGCGGACCGGGCGGGTCAGCGTGGTGGGGTCGGTCGGGCGGCTCATCACCGCGAGCGTCCTCTTCGGGCTCACCTTCATGTTCGCCGCGACCCTGTTCAGCGGCACTCAGCTCGGCACCCTCGGAGTGACCCTCTTCTACGTCATCGTCGGCTGCGGCATCCAGTTCCTGATCGGGCTCGGGCTCGCCGTCCTCTGCTCCCAGCCCATTCGCGGGCGGACGTTCTTCCGGGTCGTGTTCTTCCTGCCGATGATGGTGACCCCCGTCGGCATCGGCTTCACCTTCCGCATGTTGGCCGACACCGGGAAGGGTCCGTTCGCCCCGGTCTGGCAGTGGTTCGGACTCGGGGACTTCGCGTGGGCGGTGGACCCGTGGGCGGCTCGAGCCTTTGTCATCGTGGGCGATTCCTGGCAGTGGATCCCTTTCATCTTCGTCGTCCTCCTCGCCGCGCTCGAGAACGTTCCGCGCGACCTCGTCGAGGCCGGTCACGTGGACGGGGCGGGGGGTTGGCAGATCTTCCGCGAGATCACCTGGCCCCACATCGTGCCGGTAGCGGCGACGGTGATGCTGATCCGAGTCATCGAGGCGTTCAAGCTCGTCGACCTCCCCAACATGATGACGGGGGGTGGCCCCGGCATCGCGACCGAGTCGATGACCCTGCACTCGTTCTTCGCCTGGCGGGCGCTCGACCCCGCACAGTCGGCGGCGATCTCGTACCTGCTCCTCTTCGTGACGGTGGTCCTTTGCGTCTCGTACTTCATGCTGGTGGTGCGCCGGCGGGCCGCGGTGCACGGGTGAGGGCAGTGGCGATGTCCGGATCGGCGAGAGGTTGACGAGCATGGCGGAAATCCCGGCCCCCCTGCCGTTCGAGAAGCGTGCGACCGGCCTGAAGCGCTGGTTCGAGCCGACCCGCATCGGGCAGATGTCCCCGGGCGGGAAGGTCGTCGTCTATGGCCTCCTCATCCTGTGGTCCGCCTTCGCACTCTTCCCGTTCTACTGGCTCGCCGTCACGTCGTTCAAGCTCCCGGTCGACGTGTTCGACGGGCCGTCGTATCTCCCCTGGGTCGACTTCATCCCGAACGTCCACGCCTGGGCGGACCTCATCGACTTCAGCGCGCAGTCGCCGCTCGCCGAGGCGGTCACACCGTACCGGAACTCGGTCATCATCGCGTTCTGCTCCACGGCGCTCTGCGTGCTCGTCGGGAGCCTCGCCGCCTACGCCCTCGCCCGTATCGAGTACCGGCCGAGGTTCGGCAACATCCTCATCTTCGTCCTGCTCATGATCGGGGCGGCGGTCGCGGTCGGCATCTACGGCGTCGACCTCTGGATTGCGGGGGCGGTGGCGGCGGCCCTCTTCATCCTGCTCGCGCGTTCGCTGGGCCGGCGCTACTTCAAGCGAAGCCTCGGCAACGCGGACATCCTGTTCTGGATGATCTCGCAGCGCATCCTGCCCCCGGTGGTCGCGGTGGTGCCGATCTACATGATGTTCCAGAAGGTGGGCATGCTCGACACCCACCTCGCGATCATCCTCACCTACACCGTCGTCAACCTTCCGATCGTGGTCTGGCTGATGCACGACTTCTTCGCCTCGATCCCCATCGACCTCGAGGAGAGCGCGCAGCTCGACGGGGCATCGCGGCTCATGACGTTCTTCGAGATCGTCGTCCCGCTCGCGCGGGCGGGGCTCGCGGCGACCACCCTGCTCGTGCTCATCCTCTCCTGGAACGAGTACCTCGTCGCGCTCTTTCTCTCGACCACCAAGGCCCAGACCCTGCCGATCCTCGTCGCGGGGATGAACGGGGGCGAGAAGGGCATCCTGTGGTGGTCGATGGCGGTGGTCATCATCATCATGATCGTCCCCGTCATCGCGATGGCGCTTCTCCTGCAGCGCTTCATCTCGAAGGGGATCCTGCTCGGAGCGGTGAAGGGATGAGCGGGCGGCGGCAAGAGAGATGCGTGGACGATGAAGGGGTGAGCCACGGCGCGGGGATGAACGAAGGATGAGCGACATCGGCACGATGGCCGGGGACGGGGCGGCGGCCGCGACATCAGCGCACTCGCGCGCCCGGCGGCTGTCGATTCGGGGGCTGAACAAGTGGTTCGGCTCCAACCACGTGGTGAAGGACTTGAGCATCGCCGTCGAGCCGAGCGAGTTCCTGGTGCTGCTCGGGCCGTCCGGGTGCGGCAAGACCACGGCGCTCCGGATCATCGCGGGCCTCGAGGAGGCGGACTCGGGCGAGGTGGTCCTCGGCGACACCGACGTCACCAACGAGCTCCCGAAGTACCGCGACATCGCGATGGTGTTCCAGTCCTATGCACTCTATCCCCACAAGACGGTCGCGGAGAACATCGGCTTTCCCCTCAAGGTGCGGGGACTCAAGCCCGAAGAGCGAGCCAGGGCGGTGCGCGACGCGGCGGCCCAGGTCCACATGGAGGATCTCCTCGAGCGCTATCCACGCCAGCTCTCCGGGGGGCAGCGCCAGCGGGTCGCCCTCGCCCGCGCGATCGTGCGCCGGCCCTCCGCGTTCCTGATGGACGAGCCGCTCTCCAACCTCGATGCGAAGCTCCGCGGCTACATGCGCGCCGAGCTCAAGCACATGCAGCACGAGCTGGGGGTGACCACGGTCTACGTGACCCACGACCAGGTCGAGGCCATGACCCTCGCGCACCGGGTCGCGATCCTCGACGAAGGGGCGCTGCAACAGATCGGCACCCCGAGAGAGGTGTACGACAACCCCGAAAACCTCTTCGTCGCCGGCTTCATGGGGTCGCCCCCGATGAACTTCATCCGCGGCACCGTCGAGAACGGCCGGTTCGAGAGCGGGGGCGGGATCAGCGTCCCGGTCGAAGGTGCGGGCGGCGGGGGCGCGGGAGTGCGGGACGGCGCGGCGGCGGTCATGGGGTTCCGCCCGGAGGACGCGGAGGTGACCGACCCCGGGACGGGCCTCTTCGACGCGCCCGTCTACGCGGCCGAGCTGACGGGCGACGTCACCCTCGTCACCGTCGCCCTCGGCGACGACGCGAGCATCGCGATCAAGATGCCGAAGGAGTACGACGTCGACTTCGACCGCAAGGTGGCGGTGGGTTTCCCCCTGGAGCGGGGCTTCCTCTTCGACGCGGCCTCCGGCGACCGCCTGCCCGTCCGCTTCATCGCCCCGCCGCCCGGCTGACGGACTCGGAGCGCTTCCTGACCGGCACCTGCGGTACCGCGGGAAGCGAAACGGAGAACGAACAATGGGCAGAATCGTCACGACGGTGGATATCCAGAACACCACGGAACCTCGTTTCTCGAAGAAGCTCGATGCCCTGGTCGATACCGGTGCGAGCCTCCTGACGCTGCCTTCTGCCTGGAAGGAACAGTTCGGTGCGTTCGAGGCGGAGGAAGTGATCGAATTGCAGACCGCGACCCAGGAGTCCATCAAGGGCACGGTCTGCGGGCCGGTGAGAATCACGGTGGAAGGATTCAGACCGGCCCACAACGAGGTCCTCTTCATCGACATGGAGCCCGAAGACGGCACATACGAGCCGTTGCTCGGGTACATCGCGCTGGAACAATGCGGCGCGGCCGTGGACCTCATCGGCCATCGCCTCGTGCCCGTCAGATACATGGACGTCAAGACCATGCGAGGCCGGACGGGCGCGGCCAGACGGGATACGCTCGCGTTGCCGGCCGCTCGGGACATCGCAGGAACATCCCCGGAGTAGACGCCATGCTGGAGACCCTCGGAGAGGTGCTGCCCGAATCGGCCCGCCGGTTCGGCGACAAGACCGCGCTCGTGACGGGCGGCCGGCGGTTCAGCTTCAACGAGCTGAACGAGCTCTCGAACCGGCTTGCCAACAGCCTTCGGGGGATCGGCGTCGAGACGGGCGACCGCGTCACCCTCTACGCCCTGAACTCCTGGGAGTGGATCGTGAGCTACTACGCGATCCACAAGCTGGGCGCGGTCGCGAACCCGATCAACGTGATGCTGACGCCGGAGGAGGTGGGCTTCGTCGTCGGTGACTGCGGGGCGAAGGTGCTGATCGCTTCGCGCGACAAGGGCGAACCGCTGCTCGGGCTCAAGGACGGTGGAGCGACGGGCGAAGGCGGAAGCCTTCGCGAGATCGTCCTCTTCGGCGACGGCGCGCCGCCCGCGGGAGCGAAGGCGTTCGACGACCTCGTCGCCGCGGGGAGCCCGGACATGCAGGTCGCCCCGGTACCGACCGACTCGCTCTCGACCATCTGCTACACCTCGGGCACGACCGGGCACCCCAAGGGGGCGATGCACAGCCACCGCAACGTCATCGTCAACACCGCGATGACCGCGGTCCTGCACATGCGCACGAGGGAGGACACGGTGGTGACCGCCCTCCCCTGCCCGCACGTCTACGGCAACGTGGTGATGAACGCGAGCGCGCTCTACGGCATGACCCTCGTGCTCCTTCCCTCCTTCGACCCGGCGGAAGTGATGGCGGCGATCGAGGAACACCGGGCCACCCTGTTCGAGGGGGTTCCGACCATGTTCATGTACATGCTCGCCCACCCGGAGTTCGACCGCTTCGACCTCTCCTCCCTCACCCGCTGCACGGTGGGCGGCCAGACCATGCCGGCGGCCAAGATGGAGGAGTTCGAGCGGCGCGCCGGCTGCCCGCTCATCGAGCTCTGGGGCATGACGGAGATCGCGGGGCCGGGCACCACCACCCCGCTCTACGGCGAGAACCGGCACGGCTCGATCGGAATCGAGCTCCCTCACGTCGAGTGCCGCATCGCCGACATCGAGGACGCCTCGAATACCCTGCCGGCGGGCGAGGTCGGGGTCGGGGAGCTGATGGTGCGGGGCCCCATCGTCATGCAGGGCTACTACGGCAACGAGACGGCGACCCGGGAAACCATCGAGCCCGACGGCTGGCTGCATTCCGGCGACCTCGCACACCGGGACGAGGACGGGTACTTCTGGATCGTGGACCGCCGGAAGGACATGATCCTGACCGCCGGCTTCAACGTGTACCCGGCCGAGCTCGAGCGGGTCATCGCGATGCACCCGGCGGTCGCCCTCGTCGCGGTCGGCCCGCAACCGGACGAGATGAAGGGCGAGATCGCCAAGGCCTACGTGGTGCTGAAGCCGGGGGCGACGGCGGACGAGGAGAGCATCGTCGCCCACTGCCGGGAGCACCTCGCCGCCTACAAGGTGCCGCGCGCGATACAGTTCGTGGAGGACGTGCCCAAGACCAGCACCGGCAAGATCATGCGCCGCGAGCTGAAGACCCTCGACGCCTGAGCCCGCCGCCCCCTCGGACTCGAGGCGTGACGGGACTCCGGGGCTCGTTCTCTCGCCGAGTCCGACCTTTCGGGTCAGGCAGCTCCGTCGGAAAGGGAATCCGTCGAACAAGCCGCTGGTGGTAGGGTTGCAGTCCGGGAGGCGACCCTGCGCTCGCCTTGACCGGTGAAGCGAGCGGGCGACACCCTCGACAAAGGCTCGGCCTGACGACTGAAGCGAGCGACATGACCGTCCCCATGATCTTCGAGACCTGCCGGCCTCGGCAGGACATCCTCACTGGAGCGATTTCCGAATCCGACTTCGCCGCGGACCTCGCCTCGGTCGTAAGCGGCCGGGCGGGCTCCAACTACCTCGATCCGGTTCGTTTCTTCGCCGACACCTACCCGACGCGGGGACTCAAGAACCTGCTCGCCAACGTGTGCCGGCGGCTCTCGGGAGCAGGCGGGGAGATTGCAGCCATTTTCCGCCTCGATACCTCCTACGGCGGCGGCAAGACCCACGGGCTGATCGCGCTCGCTCACGCGGCCAATGGTCTGAAAGGAGTACCGAACATCGCAGAGTTCGTAGAGCCCTCCTTGCTCCCGTCAGGCAATGTCCGCGTCGCCGCCTTCGATGGCGAGAACGCCGACCCGGCCAACGGACGATTGATGGGCGACGGCGTGCTGGCCCATACCCCATGGGGTGAGATTGCCTATGCCCTCGCGGGGACGGGCGGCTTTGAACGGGTCCGTTCGAGCGACGAGAGCCGCGTCGCGCCCGGCTCGGAGACCCTTCGTGAGCTGTTCGGCGGGGAGCCGACCCTGATCCTGCTCGACGAGCTTTCCGTCTACCTCCGCAAGGTACGCCGCCTCGACGACGCACGCGACCAGTTGACCGCGTTCCTCACCTCGCTGTTCAAGGCGGTGGAAGGCGCGCCCAATGCGGCCCTCGTCTACACCCTGGCAATCGGCAAGGACGGCCGGGCGACTGATGCCTACAGCGACGAGAACCGGTTCATCGCCGAGCAGATGGCGGAGGCGGAGAGCGTCTCCGCGCGCAAGGCGACCCTCCTCAACCCTACCGAGGAAGACGAGACGGTCCAGGTGCTGCGCCGCCGGCTCTTCGAATCCATCGACGCGACAAGGATTGACGAGGCCGTCGATGCCTACCGAGACCTATGGACCTCCAATCGCGACTCGCTCTCGGTCGAGGCCACACGCTCTGAAACCGTCGATACCTTCCGTGCGAGCTATCCCCTGCATCCGGAAGTGC
This sequence comes from Gammaproteobacteria bacterium, assembly GCA_022822245.1. The sequence goes on along the minus strand of JAJECB010000157.1, from coordinate 17,079 downwards.
TGGAGACCCTTACCGGCAAGACCGCGACCCTCGCCAACTTCCAGCGGGTGCGCGGCATGTTGCGGCTGCTCGCCCGCACCATTGCTCACCTGTGGGGCAAGAAACCCACGGATGCGACCGCCCTCCACTTGCACCACATCGATCCCGGCCACGAGCCAATACGGCAGGAAATCGTCACTCGACTCGGGCAGACCGCCTATGTTCCGGCGGTCGGCAACGACGTCGCGGCCACCGGAACCGACCCGAAGGCCCTCGCCCAGGAAATCGACGCGGAGCATCACGGCGGCTTGCCGCCCTACGCCGCCTACGTTGCCCGCACCATCTTTCTGCACACCCTCGCCTTCAACGACCCGCTCAAGGGCCTGCCACCCGAACAGCTTCGTTACTCGGTGCTTTGCCCGGGCACCGACATCAGCTTCATCGAAGAAGCGCGCAAGAAGTTCGTCGCCGAGTCCGCCTACCTTGACGACCGCCCGGGCGCCCCGATGCGCTTTCTCGCGGAAGCGAATCTACGCCAGATTATCCGGCGGGAAGAGCGGAACGTGGATGCGGGGGAAGCGAGGGCCGAACTGAACGACCGCATCCGGGAGATCTTCGACGGGAAGACGTTCGATGCCCGGTCCTTTCCCGGCGGACCATTCGACGTCCCCGACGAGGTTGGTGATGGCCGGCCGAAGCTGGTCGTGCTTTCCTACGACGCAGCGGCCATCGGCAGCTCCGTCGACAACGTTCCCGAACTCGTCGAGCGGATCTATACGCGCAAGGGCTCCGAAGGCGCCGCCTTGCGAGTGCTCCGGAACAACCTGGTGTTCGCGGTCGCCGACGATGCCCGCAGGGCCGATATGCGGCGAAAGACCTACCATCGACTGGCCCTGCGGGAGCTGAAGAAACCCGAACACCTGAACACGCTGGCGGAGCACCAGCAGGCCAAGGTGCGCGAGCTGGAAGCGCGTTCCGAGCAGGAGCTCGCGATTGCGATTCAGCAGTGCTACCGGCACATCTTCTACCCGTCGCGCGACCGTCTGAGCGCAAGCGATGTGGATCTGGCGCATTCGGCGATCGACATGCATTCCGCTTCGGACCAGCCCGGTGCCGGCCAGCAGCAGATCGTTCGTGCGCTCCGCGAACTTCGGAAGCTCCGGCTCGCGGAAGACGAGCCGGACTCGCCGGCCTACGTCCGCGACCGCACGCCGCTCAAGAAGGGCCAGATCACCACCTTCGCCCTCCGGGACGAATTCCGTCGCGACCCGGCGCTTCCCATGCTGATTGGCGACGACATCTTCATTCGTGGAGTCCGGCGCGGTGTTGAGAAGGGAGAGTACGTCTACCGGCGAGGGGAGCTGCTCTACGGACCTGGAGACCCCCAGGCCAGCATCGGGATCGACGAGCAGTCCGTGGTCTTCACCATGGCATACGCCCGGCACGCCAGCATCTGGCCCCGGCCGAAGCCGGGGAATTCCGGACCACCCGATCAGCCTCGACCAACCTACGGAACACGCGAAGAGCCGCCGCCGTACCACCGGAGTGCCCCCGCACGACCGCCCGAGTCACCGGCCGGCTCGTTCACCGCCGAAGGAGTGCTCAAGGAAGCGCTCGTGCAGTTGTGGGAGCAGGCACGAGCCAAGGACGTGGAGCGGATCGGGACCCTGACGATCCGCATGTTCGAGTCCGGCGACGCGTTCCGCCTCCTCGGCGCCGTCGGGGCCGTGTCCGGAGCGGACAAGACCGTCACCATCACCGGCGGCTACGAGACCCGCGACGGCGGCTCGTTCATGCTCGAATTCCGGGGGTCGGTTCCGGACGCCCAGCCGGTGCGGGAGTTTCTCGAACCGCAGCTTCGGGATGCCGATTCCACGGACCTTCAGGCAGGATTCGAGCTAGCGTTCGAGGAAGGGCTCGCGATGCAGGGCGACGCGGCCGAGAAGCTCACGGAGCGCCTTGCGAAATTTGCGAGCGGGGCCGCGTACGTGTCGGCCACAGCAGAGGTGAAGGTCCCGTGACGCAGCGCGAGAAGGCCATTCGACTCGTCGAAACGCCGGACTCGGCCCCCCGGTACGAGTTGCGGGTACGCCGCCACGCGCCAGCCAACTCCGAATACGAGATCTGGCAGATGCCCGCAACGGCGACGCCGCACGTGACTTCGCCGCTTCGCGTCGCTGGGCTTCGGGGTCGCAACCTCGAACTGGTCGAACACCGGGTGCTGAAGCGACTCGCCCGCTCCGGCATCAAGCTCGGCCGAAGCGCAGACGCAAGACGAAGCGGCTACCCGCTTGGCGAGGACCTCGCCCTGACCCTCGGCCTCCTCTTCCGTACCCTCGCCCCGATGCGAAGCCGCGACAACATGCGCGCCGTCGCCGAAGGGATCGAGGCCATGGAACGCGAGGAGACCGCCTACTGGCTCGGCATGGCCATGCACCGCCGCCACCCGCGCCGCGTCCTCACCGCCCTGCGCACCCTCCTGACCGAACCGAGAGGAAAGACGGCACAGACGTGATACGCTCTCGCGTCAGTCGCGTACCACAAGTCACCGGCACCAGCCTCACTAGTCTCGAACAGCAACATCATGAGTTCCCATGAGCGAACCGGCAAAATGACCAATGAAAACATGAGCACGCACGAAGCACCGAATGCCGACGCTATGGAACCGAACCAGGCCGGACAGACGACCGAGGAAGAACCCGAAGGTCTGGACCCTGAGATTGGCGCTTGGGGCGACTACCCCTTGGACGACCTCTTGATACGCGACGACAGGAGAACGGTTCACGATGTCCTTCGACGAATTAGTCGGGGAACATACGTGATGAATCCTGATTTCCAACGCGACTTCATCTGGCCGGAAGATAAGCAAAGCAAGCTGATCGAATCCGTAATTATGCGCATTCCACTGCCCGTGTTTTACATGGCAGAAGACAGCGACGGCCGCATGATTGTGGTGGACGGTTTACAGCGCCTCTCCACATTCAGTCAATTCGTAAACGGCGAACTGAGACTGCGTCTCCCAGATCGTGATGAACTCCATGGAAAGCGGTTCTCGGACCTGCCACCCAAGTTTCAGAACCGTATCGAGGACTGCAACCTGATTTTCTACATCATCGATTCGCGCGCCCCAGAGCGCGCTCGCCTCGACATATTCGAAAGAGTAAATGGTGGAGTACCACTTACTCGGCAACAGATGCGGAACTGCCTGTTCATGGGTCCAGCGACGAATTTCCTGAAAGAAGAATCGCAGACCGATATATTCTATCGGGCGACTGGCAGGAGCTTGAATCGTAGAACAATGCGGGACCGAGAATTCGTTAACCGTTTCTGTGCCTTTCGACTGCTCGGCATTAGCGAGTATCGTGGTGACATGGATGATTTTCTCGCCAATTGCTTGACCCATATGAACAAGATGGAGGAATCCAGTCTAAAAGAGCTATCGTCAACGTTCCGCCAAGGGCTTGCCAACAATACCAATCTGTTCGGTCGGCATGCATTCAGAAAGAGTTGTGCATCCGAATCACAGGGTCGCAGCGTAATTAACGCCTCTCTCTGGGACGTAATGTCAACAGGGTTGTCATGCTACTCCGAAACACACGTCGACGCACAGGCCGAACCTCTCCGCGAAGCAGTCCGAGAACTCCTGGATGACTATGAATTCGATACTGCAATCACCTACGGAACGAGCGATACCAGACGGGTACGGTCTCGGTTTCGAATGACCGACAAAATGTTAAGGGAGATTCTAGGTGCTCACGCGAATTGACTTGCGGCACTTCAAATGTTTCGCATTGCTGAAATTGCCATTGCGACCCCTTACCCTGCTTTCCGGGGTGAACGCATCCGGGAAGTCGTCGGTGATCCAGGCGCTCGGCTTATTGCACCAGACCATGCACGAGTATGAATGGTCCCTTCGGTTGTTGCTCAATGGGAGCACACTTCAGCTTGGAACGACGGAGGACGTGATCGATCAGATTCACGGTCGCCGCGAATGTGAACTTGGCCTAGTAGACGGCCAAAAGACCTATCGATGGCGGTTCTCGGGTGACCGAGAGGACATGGCCATGGAGGTTACGTTTGTCAGTGTCGACGATGTCGAGTACACCAATCCGTTACCTCTTCAACGCTTACTCCCAGCTCCACATGGCGATGGGCCACTGGCTCTTCACTTATGGAGACTCACTTATCTTACCGCAGAGAGACTTGGGCCGCGCGAGACATATGCATTGGAGGACCCCCAGCTTACTCCAGTTGTTGGCCCAAAAGGAGAACACGCTATCAGCGTTCTTTACTCTGGCCGCGACGAATACGTTCTGGATGGATTGGCGATGAACGATGTACCGAGAACCCGGTTACGTCAGGTCGAAGCACGCATGGCCTCGTTCTTTCCGGGCTGTGAAATCGCTATCACTCAAGTGTCTCGCGTCAATGCGCTGACATTGGGAATTCGAACATCGACGGATACGGAGTTTCATCGCCCGGGGCATACTGGATTTGGGATTACACAGGTCTTACCTATTGTGGTTGCCGCGTTAGCAGCCGGCAAAGAAGATCTGTTGCTGATCGAGAATCCCGAAGTGCATCTTCATCCGTCCGGACAGGTAGCAATGGGCGAGTTCTTGTCGGAAGTTGCCGCGGCAGGGGTTCAGGTTCTTCTGGAAACACACAGCGACCATGTGCTGAATGGCGTCCGTCGCGCGGTCAAGAACAACGTCTTGTCACCCGAAGACGCGGCACTGCACTTCTTTAGACCACGACAAGACGCGGAGCGAGATGGCACTGCACAAGTGCAAAGCCCGCACCTTGACAGCGAAGGGAATATCGATGACTGGCCTGCGGGATTCTTCGATCAGTTTGACAAAGACATGAACTATTTTGCCGGATGGTGTTGACGTGGATCTCTTCGCGAACGACTTGTCATTGCATAGACAATTTCACGATATTCAGACATTCCGCACCGCCATCGCAGGACTAATGGCCATGCGCCGGGCCGCCCAACGCTTCGGTCGAGATGTGCTCTGTAATCGGGCACTGGCGAATGCGGAGCCGATGCCGGATATCCCGATGCAGCGAGCGGTTCAGCAACTCCTGCCCAACGAACGGCGAGCCCTGATTGGTTGGTTGACGCGGGGAGGCCCCTTTTGGGACGAACTTCGACAACATGGAGTTAGCGACTGGTTGGAGTGTCGGGGCGAGCTCGTCACGGATTCTGCGATCGGCGAAGCCGCATATCGATCCTTACATGGTGTCCATTGCGGTCTAGCTAGCGCCACGCCCTCCGATTGGGATTACTCGCCCCTTGAAGTGCGCTGGTGCCGAGAAGACAACGGATTGGCTGACCACAATGCGAACCTCGTGAACTGGCGGAACGCTACTGCGCTCGAGGAGTGTTTGCAAGATGCGGTACCTCCAATCCGCTCCTGGGCTGATCTTCAATCCTCCTCGCCGATGCGGTTCAGAAGCCTGACGTTTACAGACGATTGCTTCATGCCCCTTTCCGGGCATCCATTCGCCAAAAGCACGGCAGACCGCATTCTCGTGCTGCTCGATATTCTGGATCGTTATGCGCGCGCTTTCGATGCGGACGGTAATCGCACACCCGAGGGGAATCAGTTATACCAAGACCACTTTACGGGAGACAGGGCTCTGTTCTCCGACTCGTCGGACTCAGAGAAGCGAGATTTCCGGAACGAACTGACATTTCCGCATCCTGCCAGTCCTGGAGATTCCCTATTCTGCACATGGCACGGCAAGGAGCGTCACCTGACGCTTCGCCTGCACTTTTCTTGGCCGATTCGCTCGGACGACCCGGTCTACATCGTGTACGCCGGTCCAAAGCTCACCAAGCGGTGAAGTGTTCGTGGCGCCGCCAATAGCAGGGCCGCGGACGGCGTTAGGAGCCTTTTGGGATTGATGGGTTTAGGAGCGAACTGTCTTGACAAACAGGTTCTTTCGGGCTAACCCGCCTGGAAAATCTTTTTGATACAATCAATTAAGAGATACTTGACAGCAACCAATTTTTACCAACAATATCGTTTGCAACGAATTCGTTGGGAACGCGATGGTGGGATTGCGGAAGGCCGGGGCAAACTGGGTCGAAGGAGATCGGTTCTTCGACCGGGAGATCGAGCTCCAAGTGCTTGCGGAGCGGGTGCAAGACGGAACCCACACGTTGCTGACGGCCCAGCGGCGGATGGGGAAGACGAGCCTGGTCCGGGAGCTGCTGCGCCGCCTGCGCGAAGAGGGGCGGTTCGAGACCATATTCGTCGATCTGGAGGACGCCGACACTCCCGCGGATGCCATCGCCGAAATCGGCACGCAATCGAGGTCGGCGCAGAGCATCTGGCGCCGGATCAAACCCGGGTTCAACAACATCCTGCGCGAGGTCAGCGATCGGGTGGATACGCTGGCGATCTCCGAATTACGCGTAAAGCTGCGGGCTGGGATCGATGGCGGCAACTGGCGGCAGAGGGGCGACGGAATCTTCGCGGCGCTGGCGGAGAACGAGCGGCCCGTCGTGCTCGCAATCGACGAGCTGCCGATCCTCGTCAACCGGATGCTCAAGGGCCAGGACTACCGCATCACCCCGGAGGGAAGGCGGTCGGTGGACGAGTTCCTGAGCTGGCTTCGAAGGAACGCCCAGACGCACCGGGGCCGGATCTGCATCATCCTTTCCGGCAGCGTGAGCCTCGAGCCGATCCTGCGGCAGGCTGGTCTCAGCGCCCACGCGAATGTCTACTCTCCTTTGGACTTGAAGCCTTGGGACGAGGAAACCGCGCTCGCCTGCCTCGCCGCGCTGGCGGAGTCCTACGGCCTGGACCTCCCTTTCGCGGTGCGCCAGGACGTGTGCCGTCGACTCCGGTGTCAGGTTCCCCATCATGTACAGCGCTTCTTCGACAGCCTGCAGGTGCATCTGCGCCGGGCCAATCGACGCGATGCGTCGCTTGACGATGTGGAGCGGGTGTACACCGACGACATGCTCAGTGTTTGGGGGCAGGTCGACATGGATCACTACGAGAGCCGCCTGAAGCTGGTCCTCGGGATCGAGGGCTATCGGTGCGCTCTTGCCGTGCTGACCGAAGCCGCAGTCAACGAAGGCGTGCTGCGTCGCGATGCCATCGACCAATATTGTGAATACTTCCAGGCAGAAGACGAGGAGGAGTCGGTCCAGGTTGACGAGGTGCTCCTCACGCTCGAACACGACGGATACCTCACGCCACGGGGCGACGACTTCCAGTTCGTGTCCGGACTGCTTGAGGACTGGTGGCGTACTCGCCATGGCCGGCGCTTCGTACCAGTCGCCCGACGTTTGGGGGCGGAGGGAGAATGACGCGATGGCCGTGACCGCCCGCAAGTACAACCCGGGGTTCCTCACCGACGACGAGCTGGTGGCCTCGTTCTGCGTGCGAACGGCCGAGTTTGAGACGATGGTCGAGATCCTCCGCGAATGCACCGGGGCCTCGAACCCGCATCAGATCGTGATCGGCCCCCGTGGCAGCGGCAAGACGAGCCTGCTCCTCCGCGTCGCGGCAGAGGTACGCCGGGACCCCGAGTTGGCCGCCGGGTTCTTCCCCGTGGTCTTCGCCGAAGAAAGCTACGAAGTCTCCACCGCCGGCGAGTTCTGGCTCGAGTGTCTGGCGCAGCTCGCCGCGCAGGCGCCTCGCCAAGCAGACGAACCCGACCTCCAATCGACTCTCGAAGAGCTGCGGGCCACTCGTGACGACCGGGAACTGGCGGACCGTTGCCTCGGCGCGCTACTCGATCACTCTGACCGGGAGGGTAAGCGGCTCGCGCTGATGGTCGAGAACCTCGACATGATGTTCCGGGACATGGCGGATGCCGATGCGGGATGGCGCCTGCGCAAAGTCCTACAGACCGAGCCGCGCATAGTCCTGCTCGCAAGCGCGACCAGCCGATTCGACGAGATCGACAACCCGAAGCATGCTCTTTACGACCTCTTCTCGGTCCGTACGCTTCGCCCTCTCGACACGAACGAATGCGCCACCCTATGGGAGGCGGTAGCGGGTCGGTGTCCACCACCGAGGACCATTCGTTCACTCGAGATCCTCACCGGCGGTAGCCCTCGATTGCTCACAATCGTCGCCCGCTTCGGAGCCGAGCTCTCCTTTCGCAACCTGATGGCGAGCCTGCTCGATCTGATCGACGACCATACAGAGTACTTCAAGAGCCACCTGGAGGCTCTCCCAGCGCAGGAACGGCGGGTCTATCTCGCCCTCGCCTCCCTGTGGAAGCCGGCAACCACGAGGGAGATCGCCGACCATGCCCGGCTCGACACCAGCAAGTGCAGTGCCCAGCTCACCCGACTTGTCGAGCGGGGGGCCGTCCAAACGGCAGGCGGTAGCGCCCGGCGCAAGCAGTACTACCTGACCGAACGTCTCTACAACATCTACTACCTGCTGCGGCGAAGTCGAAGGTCGGATGGCCTAGTCGAGGCTCTCATCCATTTCATGGAGTCGTACTACTCACCCTCTGAGCTAAAGGACATCGGCGCCCGCCTCATCCGCGAAGCAGAGAGCTTTACAGCAGAGATCCAATCGCTGTCTAAGACCACACTTAACCGACTGATAGAACTCCCGGTTCTTGCCGAGCACCGAGAGGAGTTGCTGGCGATGACTCCTGAAGGGTTTGTAGAGGTTGCCCGCCGAGACTCGGCATTCACGGACACAGCGAGAGCGACAGAGACTGGCATGAAGCCGGAGGGCCGTGGGGCAGACCAGCCATACAAGCGAACGGACGAAGACGAAGAGCAAGCCGCGAGGAAGCTCTTCAATATCGCGTCTACCCTGGAGGCCCAGAGCCGCGAGGAAGACGCCCTGAATGCCTATGGCGAAGTAGTGCGCAGCTTTGGAAAGAGCGAAGCTCCGGGGGTTCTCGTCTGGATCAGACTTTCCCTCTTGCATAAGGCTCTTGTGCTTGAACGGTTAGGTCGCGCGGACGAAGCGGTCGCTGCCTGCGACGAGTTGGCACGCCGATTCGGAGAGGATGAGACCGCCGCCGGCCTCGAGTGGGTCGTACAAGCCCTTGTCATGAAGGGGCTTGTGCTCCAACGACAAGGCCGAACGGCGGAGGCGCTCACTGCCTACGATGAAGTGAAGCACCGTTTCGGACACAGCGAGATTCCCGCAATTGCTCAGGGGGTCGCCAAGGCACTTGTGATGAAGTCAATCGTACTTCGCAGGTTGAATTGGTGGGAGGATGCGCTGGCCGCGTGTGAAGAAGTGATTTGTCATGTGGTGGAGAACGGAGAGTCCACATTTGATGAGCAGATCGTGCACGCGTTCGTCAGCAAAGGAGAGATACTCAGCGGTCTGAAGCGCCCTCACGAGGCATTGGCCGCCATTGAAGAAGTCATTCGTCGATTCGGGGAACAAACGTCCCCGACTATCCTTGCGGAGGTCGCCCATGCCCTCGTCAACAAGGGAGACTTGCTCGCGGGAATGAGTCGTCCGCACGATGCGCTGACCGCTTACGAAGAAGTTGTACGTCGATTTGGGGGTGACAAGGCTCATACGACTGACGAGTCGGTTGCGCGAGCCCTCGTCGAAAAGGGAACTTTGCTTATCGAGATCAGTCAGCCTGATGAGGCTCTGGGCTCGTTCAATGAGGTGGTGTCACGATTCGGCGAGAACAAACAACCGAGCGTTGATCGACCGGTAGCCGAAGCCGTCGTCAACAAGAGAGTCTTGCTCGGCACCATGAATCGGCCTCACGACACGCTGGAAGCCTGCGATGACGTAGTGCGTCGATTCGGAGAGGACGAATCACCCTTCTTTGCTCACCAAGTAGAGGTGGCCTTGGTCACCAAAGGGCATATACTCCAGCGGTTGAATCGATCGGACGAGGCATTGGCGGCGTACGATGAGATTGTGCGTCGATTCGACGAGGGCAAGACACCAGTTCTTTCCGACGCGACGGTGCGCGCCATCCTTCACGAAAAGGCGACGCTCACCAGGCTGAATCAGCCATTGGATTCGTTGGCCGCATATGACAGCTCGATTCGCCAATTCCGGGGAGGCAAATTTCCGATCCTCCAGTGGCCGGTCGAGGAAGCGCTTCTGAGCCGAGCAGCAATCGAACTCACGTGTCGGAGACAGGGAGCAGCAGCCGAGGCTGCCGGTCGAGTACTCGTTCTGTCGCAGCCAGGATCGCCTGAGAATCGACTGCGTGCTCACACAATTCGGGCCCGGGCGGTCTTGGCGGGCGGCGACCGGACCTCCTGTGAGCGGGATGTCGAGGCGGCTCTCGTGGTTCTCCCGACAATCCCGTACATGCCGCCAGTCTGCTTCAGTGACCTGATGGTCTTGAGCTTGAGGCTCGGGGCGGAGCGCATGTGCGAGTTAATCAATGGCTCGTCAGCGGCGGAGCTTCTGTTGCCACTCACCACGGCGCTGGAGCTGGAACTTGGCCTTGAGCCCCGCACGGCGCAGGAGGTAAGGGAGGTCGCTGAGGACATTCGGCGAGATCTGGTGAGACTCAGAGAGCGGGGAACCGACGAGCCGGGTGAAGCGAAGGTGGTCGGCTCTCATGCCATGGAGCCGGAGCGGAAGGATGGCTGATACGCGGCTGATCGAGCGGTGGCTGCCGATCGCGGCACTTGGAATCGAGAGCACGCGGGAGCGAACGCCCATGACGCCGTTTCCCGCTCCGAACCGGCTACATGTGTGGTGGGCACGGCGGCCGTTGGTGGCGTCGCGCGCCGCGGTTCTTGCGTCTCTGCTACCGGCGACCGCTGATCGGGAGAGATTTCTGCATGCCCTCGGAATTCACGGAGACCCCATCGCGGCCAAGAAGCGAATCGCCGCCGCAAACCGAACGGGAGAGCGTCTGGGTGCCGACGCCTATGGTTACCCGCGCGCCTTTGGCTATGCGCTGGCGCGTGCCGACAAGGATTGGTTGGCAGAGAACGCGGTGGACGGAGCCATCATCCTCGACCCGACGGCAGGTGGCGGCAGCGTGCCGTTCGAGTCGGTGCGCCTCGGGCTCGAGACAGGCGCCAATGATCTGAACCCGGTGGCAGCCTTGATCGAGCGGGCAACGCTTGAGTGGCCCGCCGTACATGGAACCGAAATCAGAGCTGCCTTGGAGGAGCTGGGGAACAAGCTGACGGCGGAAGTCCGCCGCTGGCTCGCTGACGTATTCCCTGATGAACCCGGCGACGATACCCGACCTGATGGCTACCTCTGGGCGCGCACGATCGCATGTCCGTACTGCGACGGACTGGTGCCGCTGTCACCGAACTGGCGGCTGGCGCCGGGTGGATTGGGGGTTCGGCTCAAGCCGCTGCCTAGCGGAGGCCCAGGATCGGACGGGAGGGTGTGCGAGTTCGAGATCGTCAAATCGGCCGCGGAGCAATCGATCGGCACGGTGTCGCGCGGTGACGGCACCTGCCCATGGCCCGACTGCGGGCGCGTGATCGACGGCGAGAGCATCAAGGCGCAGGCGCAGGCCGGGCGGATGGGCGAGCAACTCTACGCGGTCGTCTACAAGAGACGGATTCTCACGAAGACCAAGACGGGCAAGACCCGCGAGAAGTGGGTGCGTGGCTATCGAGCGCCGCGGCCGGAGGACGATAACAGCGCCAAGATTCAGGCGATGCTGGCCGACAAGCTTCCCGAGTGGGATGCGTTCGACATCGTGCCGAACGAGCGGTTCCCCGAGGAAAGCAATGACGATCGCCCTATACAGTACGGGATGCCGCTATGGCGCGACCTGTTCTCGCCGCGCCAGCTTCTCTGCCACGGCACGAGCGTCGAGGTCTTCCGCGAGATGCTTGACGCCGACCGAGCGAAGGGCGCACTGAGCGAAATTCGAAAGGCGGCCTATGGCTATCTCGCCCTGTCCTTGGACACGATGTTGAATTACAACAGCCTTTCAGGCATTTGGGACACGGCTACAGGTCGAGGAATTCGTCAGACGTTCGCCCGACACGACTTTTCTTTCAAATGGTCCTACGCCGAAATGGCGCCGCTCGTTGCTGGAGTCGGCTACGACTGGGCAATCGAGAAGACCGCGAAGTGCATCAAGGAACTCGTCTCGCTCGTGCGTCCCAATGCGGGCAGCGGCGCGGGCGATCTGTTCGAGGACGCCGAGGCGGCGGAGTACGTCCCGCCCCCGATCACCGTCACCTGCAAGCCGGCGGACAGCCTCGACCACATCGAGGACGGCACCATCGACGCGGTGGTCATGGACCCGCCCTACTACGACAACGTCATGTACGCGGAGCTGTCGGACTTCTTCTACGTCTGGCTCAAACGTACCGCCGGCCATGTCTTCCCAGAGCTGTTCCGTCGCCACTTGACGGACAAGGACAACGAGGCGGTCGCCAACCCGGCGCGGTTCCGGGGGCAGAAGGGCGCACGGGCACTCGCCGGGCAGGAGTACCAGGAGCGGATGGCGTCCATCTTCGCCGAGTGCCGGCGGGCGCTGAAGCCGAACGGCATCATGACCCTGATGTTCACCCACAAGGCGACCGGCGCCTGGGACGCGCTCACCAAGGGCCTCATGGAGGCGGGCTTCGCCATCACCGCCTCGTGGCCCGTCAACACCGAATCGGAGGGCGGCCTGCATATAAAGAACAAGGCGGCGGCGAACAGCACCATCTTCCTGGTCTGCCGGCCCCGTCCCACGACGCTGCAAGTCCGGGAGAACTTCTATTGGGAGGACGTGGAGCCGCGGGTCGCGCACGCGGTGCGAAGACGCGTCCGGGCATTCCAGGACGCGGGGATCGGCGGGGTCGATCTCTATCTCGCCTCCTTCGGCCCCGCGCTCGAGGAGTTCTCCCGCCACTGGCCACTGCAGCGCGGAACCCCACGCCCGATGCCGGAGGAGCGCCGACGACGGCGCCAGCAGGTTCTGTTCGAGCAGGAGTGGGACCCGTACGCGGCAACCCCGGAAGACGCCCTCGACACCGCTCGGCGCGAGGTCAAGCGGTGGCGTCTCACCCAGTTGACGCACCTCAAGGCCCACGCCGACCTCGACCCCACCACTGCGTTCTTCGTGCTCGCCTGGGACGCCTTTCGGGCGCCGGTCTTCGCCTACGACGAGGCGCTCCGACTCGCCCGTGCGGTCGGGGTCGACCTGGACGGCGACATCGTCGGGCGGCTTGCCGAAAAGAAGGGAAGCGATGTCCGTCTCTGGGACAGCGCGCGGCGGGCCGCCAAGGGAGCGCTCGGACCGGCCGACGGCTCGCGCGGCATGATCGACGCGGTGCACCACGCTGCCAATTCGGCGCGCCTCCGCTCCCTCGCGGCCGCCCGGGACCTGCTCGAGAGAGTGCTGGTCGTGGAGGACCCGCGGTTCTTCGCCGCTCTCGAGGCAGTGCTGGAAGTGTTGCCCGTCTCCAAGGCGTGGACGGGGATCGACCTCGAGGGTGAGACCGAAGCGGCGGCAGACGATTTCGAAGCCCTCTACAATCTCGCCCGCCTCGCCTGGCGTGAGCAGATCGACGAACCCGAACAGCTCAAGTTCTGGCGTGACGAAGGCACCTGACGATGCTTCCCGACCGCGAGTGGAAGCTCAAGTACACGCCGGAAGACGGTGACCTCGTCAGGCTCTTCTACGTCCCCGCGCTCGAGGATGCGGAACGCTACGACCGGCTGACGGGGTACTTCAACGCCAGCGCCCTCGCGCTCGCCGCGCGCGGGGTGGAATGTCTGGTCCGGAACGGCGGACGGATGCGGCTCGTGGTCGGCTGCACGCTCGACCCGCCGGAGATCGAAGCCATCGAGCGCGGCGAAGCGCTCCGCGAGCAAGTCGAGAGCCAACTGGCCCACCTGCCGCTCGCGCCGCCCGATACGGGCGCGGCCGACGCGCTGGAGCTCCTCGCGTGGATGGTCGCCGGCGGTCATCTCGATGTGAAGGTCGCGGTGCCCTGCGACGCTGACGGGAAGCCGATTCACGACAGTGCCATCTTTCACGAGAAGGCCGGCATCATCGAGGATCGCGCTGGCAACCGGATTGCGTGGACGGGAAGCCTCAACGAGACGGCGGCCGGTTGGCAGCGCAACTGGGAGAGTATCAGCGTCTACACGAGCTGGGGACCCGAGCCCGGGCGGGTGGATGGCGAGGAGCGAAACTTCGCGCGCCTCTGGGCCGGCCGGTCCGCGCGGGTCATCGTGCTCGACGTGCCCGAGGCGGTTCGCCGGGACCTGATGCGGTTCATGCCGAGCGACCTCCCCGCGCGCCTCCAGGGAGCGGGAATCGGGCCGTCGAATGGAGCCGGGGACACGACCGACGAGTCCGACTTGTCCCCGGAGCCGCCCCCTCGCTCCCCGCCCGTCGATCGACGAAGCCTCGTCTGGACCTTCATCCGGGAAGCGCCCGGCCTCGGGCCGGGCGGCGCCCGCGTCGGCGAAGCGACCGCCGCAGTGATCCCATGGCCCCATCAGGTGCGGGCGTTCGAACGGCTCTATGCCAACTGGCCTCCGAAGCTGCTGATTGCCGACGAGGTCGGGCTCGGAAAGACCATCCAGGCGGGGATGCTGCTCCGCCAAGCCTGGCTCTCGGGGAGAGCGAAGCGCATTCTCATCCTCGCCCCCAAGGCGGTCCTCGGCCAATGGCAAATCGAGCTTCGCGAGAAGTTCAATCTCAACTGGCCCATCTACGACGGGCGGAAACTCGTCTGGTATCCCTCACCGGCCCTCCACGGGCGGCATGAACGGGAGGTCGGTCAGGACGAGTGGCATGGGGAACCGGCCGTCATCGCTTCGAGCCACCTCATGCGCCGACGCGACCGCGCCGCAACGCTGCTGGAGGGAGCGGAACCCTGGGACCTCGTGGTGCTCGACGAGGCTCACCATGCCCGCCGGCGCGCGGCCGGCACGGCGACCGAGGGCGGGCCGAATGCATTGCTCTCCCTGATGCGTTCACTCAAGGAGCGCACCCAGGGCCTCGTCCTGCTGACGGCAACCCCGATGCAGGTCCATCCGATCGAGGTCTGGGACCTCCTGAACCTGCTGGAGCTTCCGCCGGAATGGACGGCGGATGCGTTCCTCCGGTTCTTCGATGATCTCGATCACCCCAGCCCGCCATCCGAGGCGATGGAGCGGATGGCAGCGCTCTTTCGGGCCGTCGAGCGTGACTGCGGAGAGGTGTCGGGTGACGCGGCGAGACGCCTGACCGGTCTTTCCCCACTCAGGGCCAGCAAGGTCCTCCGCGCTCTTCGCGATGCGGCCGCCATTCCCCGCCGCCAACTGGAGACGGCGGAGCGGCGGGCCGCCATCGCGATCATGCGGGTCCACACCCCGATCCGGCACCTCGTCTCGCGGCACACCCGCGAGCAGCTCCGCCGCTACTTCAAGGCCGGAATGCTCTCCACCCCGATTGCCGGACGACAGGTCGAGGACCGGTTCATCGACATGACGGCGACGGAGCGCGACCTCTACGAGGCGGTCGAGGACTACATCGCGAGCACGTACAACCAGGCATCGGCCGAAAAGCGTTCGGCGGTCGGATTCGTGATGACGATCTATCGCCGGCGCTTGGCAAGCAGCTTCCGGGCACTCCAAGCAACCCTCGGAAGACATCTCGACGCCATCGAGAGCGACGACCAGACACAGCTTGTCGGCCGGGACGAAGATGCACCCGACGACGAGATGGCGGAAGAGATCCTGGATGCGGAGGAAGTCGCGGAGCTCGAGCGCCAAGCGCTCGCCAGCGAGGAACGAATCGACATCGAGCATCTGCTCGATCGCATCCGGGCGTGCCCGCCGGACAGCAAACTCTCCACCCTGAAGGAGACGCTGGCGGGCCTCCGAGAGGAGGGCTACGAACAGGTGATGGTGTTCACGCAGTACGTGGACACGATGGACTTCCTTCGCGATGCGCTTCTCCGAGACGGCGATCTGCGGCTGATGTGCTTTTCGGGTCGAGGCGGCGAAATTCCAAGCGCGGGCGGAAACTGGCGGGGGATCGGCCGGGACGACGTCAAGCGTCGGTTCCGGCTTGGCGAGGCAGAAGTTCTTCTCTGCACCGATGCCGCCGCCGAGGGCCTCAACTTCCAGTTCTGCGGCGCGCTCGTCAACTACGACATGCCGTGGAACCCGATGCGGGTCGAGCAACGCATCGGACGCATAGACCGTCTTGGCCAGCGGCATCCGGTCATCCGCGTCGTCAACCTCCACTATGAAGGGACGGTCGAGACGGACGTGTATCGTGCTCTTCGAAGCCGCATCGGCCTGTTCGAGACGGTGGTCGGCCGCCTGCAGCCGATCCTCGCCCGCTTGCCGCGCGCCATTTCGGAGGCGGTACTCTCCCGCAGGGAGGACCATCGAGCAACGCGCGCGAACGTGGTGGAGGCGATCGACCGCCAGACGCATGAGGTCCGGTCGGCGGGAGGCCTCGATATCGATGTGGTGCTGGGCGACGACCTCGCCATGCCGGCTCGTCCGGCGTCGCTCGTCACCATGGACGACCTTGACCGGGTCATCTCATCCCCTGACCTGGTGCCGCCGGGGACGGACACCCAACCGTTGGCACACCGTGAGTACGGCTTGCTGGCCCCGGGAATGCGGGAACGATTGCGGGTCACGACCGACCCCGCCTACTACGAGGAGCACGCGGAGAGCGTCGAGCTGTGGTCGCCGGGGAATCCGCTGTTCAAGCCGCCGGAGCTGTTGTCACCCCCCGAAGAGCTGCCACCCGACACGACACTGGGCGACATTCTGGACGGGTGACGCGAGACGCCGGGGCGCATACACGAAGCCGAGACGGGCGGAGGGGCGGGGCTCCCGCCCGTCGCTACGCTTCGAACGCTTGGCGGTAGGTCGCTTCGGTGAGGACGGACGCGCCCGTGAGCAGCAGGGCGGCGCGAGCTTGCGCGAGGCGCGGATCGGCGAGCGCGGCGAACAATCCCTCGCGAATTCGGACGAGCTCACCCTCCGTGGTCGCGGCGCCGGTGATGAAGGGAAGCGCCGGCTGGAGCGGCGAGCGGCCGAGGATGCGGGTGCCGGCCAGCTCGTCCCTCGACGCACGGCCGAGCAAGGCGTGGCTCACGCAGTCGACGGCGCAGAGGTCCGCCCGACCCTCCCGCACGCTGCGGACGCTCTCCCGGTGCGAGCCCGTGATCACGACGTCGCCGAA
>JAJECB010000288.1 GCA_022822245.1 Gammaproteobacteria bacterium | reverse complement strand
CAGGGCGAACGGATAGGCGTGGGGAAGGCGGTCGAGGATGTCGACGATGCCGATCTCAGTCATCGGACTGCCTGCCGTTCTCCTGCCGCTGGCGCTCGAGCCGCGCGAGGCGCCGCGCGAAGTCGTCGAGCTTCTGCATCCGGATCCACATCTTCCGCCAGACGTGGCTCTCCTGGGCGGGCATGCCGGAAGACCACACGCCGCTTCGGGGGATGGACTTCGCGACTGCGGTGCCCCCGGTCACGTGCACGTCGTCCGCAAGCTCGAGGTGACCCGAGATCATGGCCGCGCCCTCAATGATACAACGTGCCCCGATCTGGACGCTGCCCGCGATGGCGACGCAGCCCGCGATGGCGGTATCCGCGCCGATGACCACGTTGTGCGCGATCTGGACCTGGTTGTCGATCTTGACGCCGTCGCCGATCACGGTGTCCTGGAGGGCGCCGCGGTCGATGGTCGTGTTGGCGCCGACCTCGACGTCGTCACCGACGCGAACGCTACCGAGTTGGGGGATCTTGACCCAGGTCCCCCGGTCGTTGGCAAGGCCGAAGCCGTCCGCGCCGACCACCGCTCCCGGGTGCAGGAGGCAGCGCGCCCCGATCCGGACGTCGCGGCAGACCGTCACGTTCGCAATGAGCCGGGAATCGTCCCCGACGACCGAACCCGGCCCGACGACCGACCCCGGCCCGATCCGCACCCGCGCGCCGATGCGCGACCCGCTCGCGACGAATGCGAGGGGGCCGACACTCGCCTCGGGAGACACGTCGGCGGCAGGGTCGACGACCGCGCTCGGGTGGATGCCGGGCGAGAAGGCGGGGGGCTCGGCCATCAGCGCGGCGGCCTGGGCGTAGCCGAGGTAGGGGTTGGAGAGGACGAGGACGGCGGTGGGAGACGCGTCGACGTCACCGGGGCCGAGGATGACCGCGCTCGCCCCGGTGGTGCGCAGATCCCTGAGGTAACGCCGGTTCGCGAGGAACGAGAGGTCCCCCTCCCCCGCCGCCGCGAGCGGTGCAATCGCCCGCACGACCCGGTCCGGATCGCCGCGAAGCTCGGCGCCGAGCCGCTCCGCCAGCCGTCCGAGGGGCCACTTCGTGCCGGGCATCGTCTCTGGTCAGCCCGGAAGCGTCACCGACGTTCGTCGCGAGGGCGCCAAGATGCCGCGCAAGTGCGGAAAAATTGACGATTTTTCCGTATATGGGGGCCGCACGAACCGAAAGACGCTGAAGGCACAGCCGTCACTGGCGGCTGCGCGCTGTCGAAGCGGCTTGAGGGAGTACGGCCCGTCAGCGCGAGCAGATTGGCGTCCGCAGCAGAACATCGGCGACGCTTCCGGGCTAGTTTCCGCCCCGGCGCTCGTGCTCCTCGACGAGCCGCTCCAGCACCATCCCGGTGATGTCCACCCGCTCGCTCGCGAACAGCACCCCGTCGCTGATGACGAGGTCGTAGCCCTCGGCCTTCGCCATCGCCCGGATGGTCAGCACCACCTGGCGCTGGAGCTTCTGCAGCTCCTGGTTGCGGCGCAGGTTCAGATCCTCCCGGAACTCCTCCTGCAGGCGGCGAAGCTCGCGCTTGCGCGAGAGCACGTCGCGCTCGAGGCGCATGCGCTCCTCGTTGGCCATGACCGCGCCGTCGCGGACAAGCTGGTCCTCGAGGGTCCGGACCTCGCGCTGCAGGCGCACGATCTCCTGATCGATGGGCGCGAACTCGGCCTGGATCCTCTGGCGCGCCTCCTCGGCCTGGGGCGACTGGTCGAGGACCCGTGCGACGTCCACGAACCCGAACATGAGGTCGACCGCCGCGGCCGGCCCCGTGGCCGCCATGCACGCCAGCGCGAGCGCCAGCCATCCGTACCTTCGAATCATGGGGGGCCTAGAACGTCGTCCCGATGGTGAACTGGAAGCGCTGCATCCGGTCGCCGCTCTTCGCGTTGAGGGGGAAGCCCCAGCTCGTGGTGATGATGCCGATCCCCGCGAACCAGATGGTCGAGATTCCGGTCGAGTAGCGGATCTCGTCCACCTCGAAGTCGTCGATCGACTCGAAGACGTTGCCGGCGTCGAGGAAGCCGGTCAGCCGGAACTGGGTGGACTCGTCCACGAAGGGCAGGGGCAGGATGAGCTCGGCCCGCGCGAGGGTGAGGAAATCGCCCCCGATCGGGCGCGCCTCCACCCCCGATCGTGCCGGAGTGTCCCGCGGGCCAAGGGTGTTCGACCGGAACCCGCGCACCGAACGCGCGCCCCCGGCGTAGAAGTGGCTGGTGAGGGGCAGCGAGTCGGTGCCGCCGTAGCCGTCCCCGTAGCCGACCTCCGCCTCCGCCATGAGGATCCACCGCTCCGTGACGGGGAAGAACTGCTGGTGCGAGAGGCGGGTGCGATAGTAGCCGAGCTCGCTCCCGGGGATGGTTACCTCGGCGAGCGCGGAGGAGTAGCTCCCCTCGGTCGGGAGGATGCGCCGGTCCCGCGAATCGCGCGACCAGCGGGCGGTGCCGAGGAGCTCGATGTAGTCGCCCCCACGGTCCCTGCTGCCCCCGCTTTCCTCGGCGAAATCCCTGACTTCCCTCGAAGCGTCGATCCCCGGCGTGAAATCGATGACCTCGGCGGAGATCCCGACGTGGAAGCGGTCGTACTCGGTGAACGGGATACCGAAGTTCACCCCCGCGCCGGTGACGTCGGTGGAGTAGTCCGAGATGTCCAGCTCGCGCGCGTCGGTCTCCTCGTGGCGCGCGAAGAGCCGGCGGCTGATCCCTTCCGGACGGAAGTAGGGATTGGTGTAGGCGACCGCGTACTCCCGCTGGCTGGTGCTGTTGTTGAACGTGAGGGAGGCCGCGTTGCCGGTCCCGAACAGGTTCTCCTGGGTGACGGTCACGTTGACGAGCGCCCCCCGGTCCTGCGCGTAGCCGGCGCTGAGGAGCAGCGCCCCGGAGGCGCGCTCGGTAACTTGGACGATGACGTCCACCTGGTCAGAGGTCCCGGGCACGGGCCGGGTCTCGATCCGGACCTCGTCGAAGTAGCCTAGCTGGAGGAGCCGCTGACGCGAGCGGTTGAGGTCCCGGTTGACCACCCAGGCGCCCTCGAGCTGGCGCATCTCGCGCCGCAGGACCTCGTCGCGGGTCTGGTGGTTTCCGCGAAACTCGATCCGCCGCACGTACACCCGCTGGCCGGGGTCCACGAAGAACGCGATGTCCACCTCCCCCTCTTCCTCGCGGATCTCGGGGACCGGGTTCACGTTGGCGAAGGCGTAGCCCTCGTCGCCGAGACGGTCCTTGACGCTCGCGGCGGTCGCGGCCACGTCGCTGCGGTTGAAGACGTCCCCCTCGCGCACTTCCATGAGGTCCAGGAGCTCCTCGGGCGAGACGATGAGATCGCC
>JAJECB010000495.1 GCA_022822245.1 Gammaproteobacteria bacterium | reverse complement strand
TTTCCAAGGTGGAGGTAGAGATCAGACCCGCCACCGGGCCCGGAGTGTGTATCGCCGACGGGAGCGGCGAGGCGGGCCGCGTATCGTGTGGGCCGGGACCGGGATGGATGCCCGCCCGGTGGCCGGCTGGCCGAGGCGGCGCGCACCCAGTTGGTACACTCCGCCATTCGAGCCGACCCCCGACCCCCGGTACGGATGCCCGATTCCCGTTCCCCTGCTGCCGCTCCCTTCGGCCCGCCGGCGTCCGCGGACCTTGCGGTGTTCGACGTTGCGCTGGAACCGCAGGGCCCCGCCTTTCTCGCCGGGCCCGACGAGTCCATCCTCGACGCGGCGCTCCGCCAGGGCGTGGCGCTCTCCTACGGCTGCCGGAACGGCGCCTGCGGCGCCTGCCGGGGCCGGGTCGTCGCCGGCCGGGTCCACCTGCCGGAGGGGGCGGGGCTTCGCGGCCTCACCGAACGGGAGGTACGGGCCGGCTGGACCCTCCTCTGCCAGGCGCGGGCCTCCTCGGACGTCCGCATCGCGGCCCGGGCGGACGGGGCCGGCGACGGGGTCCGCACCCTCCCCGCCCGCGTCGCGTCGCGCACCCGGCTCGCCCACGACGTGATGGAGCTTCGCCTCCAGCTCCCCCCGACCGAGCGCCTCCGGTACCGGGCCGGTCAGTACGTCGACATCCTGCTCCGAGACGGCCGCCGGCGCGCGTTCTCCCTCGCCAACTGCCCGGCGGACGACGCGCACCTCGTGCTCCACATCCGCCACGTGCCGGGCGGGACGTTCTCCGGACACGTCTTCGAGGATCTCGAGGAGCGTTCGCTCCTCCGGCTGCAGGGCCCGCTCGGGAGCTTCTACCTTCGGACCGACACCGACTGCCCGGTGGTGTTCCTCGCGGGGGGCACCGGCTTTGCGCCGGTCAAGGCCATCATCGAAAATGCGTTGCTGGCGCCGTTGAGACGCGAGATGCACCTGTACTGGGGAGTACGTTCCGAGCGGGACCTGTACCTCGCCGACCTGCCTCGGGCGTGGGCGCGCGCGCACCCCCGGCTCCACTTCGTCCCCGTGCTGTCGGAGCCGGAGCCGGAGCCGGAGTCGGACTGGAGCGGACGCACCGGGTTCGTCCACGAGGCGGTGCTCGCCGATTTCCCGGACCTCTCGGAACACGAGGTCTACGCGAGCGGCCCGCCGCCCATGGTGACGGCGGCCCGGGAGCTCTTTCCGGAGCATGGACTGGACCTGGAGCGGCTCTTCTTCGACTCCTTCGACTATGCATACGAGACCGGACACGATGGCTGAGGGCAGGGCTGAGGACAGGACGGACCGCGGCGGCGGCCCCGGAACAAGGCACGGGAACGGCGGCGCGGCAATGACCGGCACCCGCCCGCCCGGGCAGAACGGCGGCGCCCCCGCCCTCCCCGAGCGCTACGAGCCCGAGGCGGTCGAGGCGGCGGCGCAGGCCTTCTGGGAGGAGGCGCAGACCTTCCGCGTCACCGAGGACCCGTCCCGCGAGAAGTTCTACTGCCTCTCGATGTTCCCCTACCCGAGCGGACGCCTGCACATGGGCCATGTCCGCAACTACACGATCGGCGACGTGGTCTCGCGCTACCAGCGGATGCTCGGCAAGAACGTGCTCCAGCCGATGGGATGGGACGCCTTCGGGCTGCCCGCCGAGAACGCGGCGATCGAGAACCGGGTGCCGCCCGCGAAATGGACGTACCGCAACATCGCGGACATGAAGGCCCAGCTCCGGCGGCTCGGGTTCGGCTACGACTGGTCGCGCGAGTTCGCCACCTGCACCCCGGACTATTACCGCTGGGAACAGTGGATGTTCGGCCGGATGTACGAGAAGGGGCTCGCGTACAAGCGCAACGCGGAGGTCAACTGGGACCCGGTGGAAGGAACCGTGCTCGCCAACGAGCAGGTCATCGACGGCCGCGGCTGGCGCTCGGGCGCCCCGGTCGAGCGGCGCGAGATCCCCCACTGGTTCCTCAAGATCACGGACTACGCGGACGAGCTCCTCGCGGGGCTCGACGCCATCGGCTGGCCGGACGCGGTCAAGACCATGCAGCGCAACTGGATCGGGCGGTCGGAGGGGATCGAGTTCGACTTCGAGCTCGTCGGGGGGGGCGTTCCGATCTCCGTGTTCACGACGCGCCCCGACACGATCTGCGGCGCCACGTACATGGCCGTCGCGACCGGTCACCCGGTCGCGGCGGAGGCGGCCGCCGCGGACCCCGCGGTGGCCGCGTTCATCGATGAATGCCGGCGGATGGAGACCTCCGAGACGTCGCTCGAGACCATGGAGAAGCAGGGCATCGCCATCGGCCGGAACGCGATCCACCCGATGACCGGAGAGGAGATCCCGATCTGGATCGCGAACTTCGTCCTCATGAGCTACGGCACGGGCGCGATCATGGCGGTGCCCGCCCACGACCACCGTGACCACGAGTTCGCCACCCGGTTCGGTCTTCCCATCGTGCAGGTGATCCGCCCGTCGGACGGAGACGACGTCGACATTTCCGCGGAGGCGTTCGTCGAGCCGGGCATCGTCATGGCGTCGGGCGAATTCGACGGCATGACCTCGGCCGCCGCATTCGAGGCGATCGCCGACTGGCTCGAGGCGAGGGGCAAGGGCCGGCGCACCATCAACTACCGGCTCCGCGACTGGGGCGTGTCCCGGCAACGCTACTGGGGCTGCCCGGTCCCCGTCATCACGAGCGAGACGCGCGGAGAGCTCCCGGTGCCCGAGGAGCGGCTCCCGGTGGTGCTTCCCGAGGACGTGAACGTGTCGGGCGGCGGATCGCCGCTCGCCACCCTTCCCGAGTTCGTCGAGACGACGGACCCCGAAACCGGCGACCCGGCGCGGCGCGACACCGACACCTTCGACACGTTCATGGAGTCCTCGTGGTACCACGCGCGCTTCGCCTGCCCGGGCTGCGACACCGGGATGGTCGACGAGCGGGCGAACTACTGGCTGCCCGTGGACCTCTACATCGGCGGGATCGAGCACGCCATCCTGCACCTCATGTACGCGCGCTTCTTCCACAAGGTCATGCGCGACGAAGGCCTCATCGACAGCGACGAGCCGTTCGCGAACCTCCTCACCCAAGGCATGGTGCTCAACGAGACCTTCTACCGGGGAGACGCGGACGCGGCGGCCACGTACTACTCGCCGGCCGAGGTCGACATGCAACGCGACGACAAGGGGCGGGTGACCGGGGCGAGGCTGCAGGCGGACGGCGAGCCGGTGACGGTGGGTCGGCTCGAGAAGATGTCGAAGTCGAAGAACAACGGCATCGACCCCGAGGACATGGTCGCCCGCTACGGAGCGGACACCATCCGGCTCTACATGATGATGCAGAGCCCGCCCTACCAGACCCTCGAGTGGAGCGACACCGCCGTCGAGGGCGCGTTCCGGTTCCTGCGCCGGCTGTGGCGCATGGTGGCGGACCACGTGGCGGCGGGGCCGGTGGCCGGCCTCGTCCCGGAGACCCTCGACGCGGAACAGCGCGACACCTGGCGCAAGATCCACGAGACCATCGCCAAGGCGGGCGACGACTTAGGAAGGCGCTACACCTTCAACACCGCGATCGCGGCGGTCATCGAGATGTTGAACGCCCTTCGCGCCCGGGACGACGAGTCGCCCCAGGGGCGCGCCCTGCAACGGGAGGGTCTGCGCGCCGCCACCCTGCTGCTCGCCCCGGTGGTGCCGCACGTCGCGCACGCGCTGTGGCCGGTGCTCGGCGGCGAAGGCCCGGTGGTGGATGCGAGCTGGCCGCAAGCCGACCCGGCGGCCCTCCAACGTGATACCGTGACCCTCGTGGTGCAGGTCAACGGAAAGCTGCGGGGCCGGGTGGACGTCCCGGCCGGCACCGGCCGCGACGAGGCCGAGGCGGCGGCGCGCGGCAACCCGAACGTGGCCCGCCATCTCGAAGGGAAGACCGCACGAAAGGTCATTCTCGTATCCGACCGCCTTCTCAACATCGTGGTGTGACGTGCGACATGCTGCGCTTCACGGTGGTGGCCATCGGCGGGGTTGCGGGGCTTGGCGGCATCGGGGCCGCTGGCTGCGGCTTCGTTCCGGGGCTCGACCCTTGGTTCGACACGCGATCCTGCCTCGCTCTGGGATTCGTCTTGGGAGCGTTCCTTGGTTGACATGCGCATCTTTCTTCCGCTGACTGGCGCCCTCCTCGGCCTCGCCCTCGCCGGCTGCGGCACCTTCCAGCCGCGGGGAGCGCTGGACCTGCCGGGGTCCCTCCAGGTGAAGGGAGGCTCGTTCGAGCTACGCGACGCCCTCGAGGCGCGGCTCGCGGGGAGCGGAGTGCGGCTCGCGGGCGGGGACGCGGACCTCGTGCTCACGGTCCGTCCGGAAGGCTTCCAGGAGCGCCTCCTCTCGGTGGAGCCGGTGCGCGGCGAGGCCCGCGAATACCAGATCGCCTACGAGGTGCGCTACACCCTCAAGGACGGCAAGGGGCAGAAGGTCCTCGAACCCGGCGACGTCAAGGTGGTGCGGGCGTACCGCGTGCACCGGGGCGAACGGCTGAGCCGGACGCGCGAGCAAGCGGTCATTCGCGACGAGATGCGCCGCGAGGCAGCGGCCGCGATCGTGAGGCGGCTGCACGCGACCTCCGGCGGCTGAAGCCGAAGCCGCGGTGCAGGTCCGGCCCGAGCAGCTCGGCCGCCATCTCGCTCGGGGACTCAAGCCGGTCTACCTGGTGACCGGCGACGAGCCGCTCCAGTTCAACGAATCGCTGGACACGATCCGGGCCGCCGCCCGCGAACAGGGCTTCGCCGAGCGCACCGTCCTCGACGCGGAGACCGGCTTCGACTGGTCCCGGCTCGCCGAGGCCGCGGCGAGCCTCTCCCTCTTCGCCGAGCGGCGCCTCATCGAGCTCCGTCTCCCGAGCGGGCGGCCGGGCACGGAAGGCGGGAAGGCGCTCGCCGCGTTCACGGCCGAAGCGGGGGACGACGTCGTGCTGCTGGTCGGGGCCGGCCGCATCGAAGCGCGGGCGAAGCGCTCCGCGTGGTACCGGGCGATCGAGGGGGCCGGGGCCACCGTCGAGGTCTGGCCCAAGGAGCGCTCCGCCCTTCCCACGTGGCTCCGGGAGCGCGCGCGCAGCCGTGGGCTCGACGCCTCGCCCGAAGCGATCGAGGAGCTCGCCGACCGCTGCGAGGGAAACCTCGCCTACGGGGCCCAGACCATCGAGCGGCTCGCCCTCCTCGTCTCCGGGGGGCGGATCGAGATCGACGACGTGCTCGACGGCGCGGCCCACGGAGCCCGCTTCACCTCCTTCGACCTCGTGGACGCGACCCTCGCGGGAAACGCCCCCCGGGCGCTCGCGGTGCTCGCCGGACTCGCGGCGGAAGGCGAGGCGCCGCCCGCCATCATCGGCGCCCTCGCCTGGCAGGTGCGCACGGTCTCCCGGATCGGCCGCGACCTCGAGCGGGGAGCAACGATCGACGACGCGCTCCGGACGTTCCCCGCGTGGCGCCGGCGCCGGGGGGCGGTAACGGCCGCGCTGCGGCGATCGCCGGCCGGGGAGTGGAGCGGGCGCCTCGCCGCCCTCGCCCGCCTCGACGCGATGTCCAAGGGGGCGGCCGTCGGGGACGAGTGGGACGGCCTTCGGCGCCTGGTGCTCGACTTCTGCGGCGTGCACATGCGAGCCGTATAATCGACCCGAAGATGGCACGACCGTCGCGCCGGAGAAGGAGAATGGCGGCCACCGTCAAGATCATCGACGAGAACGCGGACGTCGCGCGTTACATGCGGGGGGTCGGCGAGCGCGCTCGGGCCGCGGCGCGCGGACTCGCCCGTTCGGGCACCGCGGCGCGCAACCGGGCGCTCACCGCGGCGGCGGAGGCGATCCGGGCCCGCCGCACGGAGCTGCTCGCGGCCAACCGGCGGGATCTCGACGCGGGGCGGGGCCTCGAATCCGCGCTCGCGGACCGCCTGGAGCTCACCGAAGCCCGCATCGAGGCCATGGCCCTCGGGCTCGAGGAGATCGCCGCGCTCCCCGACCCCGTAGGGGAGGTGACCGACGTCCGTTCCCGCCCGACCGGAATCCAGGTGGGGCGCATGCGGGTCCCCCTCGGGGTGGTCGGCATCATCTACGAGTCGCGCCCGAACGTCACCGCGGACGCGGGGGGCCTCTGCCTCAAGGCCGGTAACGCGGTCATTCTGCGGGGCGGCTCGGAGGCGATCCACTCGAACCGGGCGATCGCGGAGTGCGTCCGCGCGGGGCTCGCCGAGGCCGGCCTGCCCGCCGACGCGGTCCAGGTCGTCGAGACCACCGACCGGCGCGCGGTGGGCGAGCTGCTCCGGCTCGACGAGTTCGTGGACGTCATCGTCCCCCGTGGGGGGAAGGGGCTCATCGAGCGGGTCATGACCGAGTCCCGCATCCCCGTCATCAAGCACCTGGACGGGATCTGCCACGTCTTCATCGACGAGCGGGCGGATCCGGAGAAGGCGCTCCGCGTGGCCTACAACGCCAAGACCCAGCGCTACGGCACCTGCTGCACCATGGAGACGCTGCTCGTGGACCGGGCCATCGCCTCCGAGGTGCTGCCGCCGCTCGCCGAGCGGTACCTCGAGGCCGGGGTCGAGCTCAGGGGGTGCCCGGCGACCATGCAGCTCGTCGGGGGCTGCGAAGCCGCGACCCCCGAGGACTGGGACACCGAGTACCTCGCGCCGATCCTCTCCATCCGGGTGGTGGACGGCCTCGACGAGGCGATGGACCACATCGCGACGCACGGCTCCGCCCACACCGATTCCATCGTGACCGAGGACCATTCGCGGGCGCAGCGTTTCCTGCGGGAGGTCGACTCGAGCTCGGTCATGGTCAACGCCTCGACCCGCTTCGCGGACGGCTTCGAGTACGGACTCGGGGCGGAGATCGGGATCAGCACCGACAAGCTGCACGCACGCGGTCCGGTCGGGCTGGAGGGACTCACGTCGCAGAAATTCATCGTTCTCGGCGACGGCCACATCCGGCAGTGAGGAAAGTGAGAAGCCGGGGCCGGCCATGCCCGTACGGATCCGGGGGGCCCGTGGCCGCCCCGGGGAGATCGGGCGGGGCGTTCGGTTCTTTCGCGCCGCGCGAGAGGTCGGGGGCTTCCGCGGTCCCGGGAGGGCGCCAACCCGCATCCCCATCGGGGACACCGTCCTCGCCGCACGCTCACGGGGCGCCCTGACGGTGCGCGGGCCCTCTTCCCACCGGCCCGCCGCGTGGTGCCACGGAGGCTGACACGGCGGGCGGGGCGGGCATTCTCGGCATCCTGGGCGGAACCTTCGATCCCGTCCACAACGGCCACTTGCGGTTCGCGAAAGAAGCCCGCCGCCGGCTCGGACTGGACGCGGTCGCGCTGGTGCCGGCCGGGGTCCCGGTCCACCGCCCTCCGGCGCGGGCGACCGGCGACCAGCGCCGCGCGATGCTGGATGCGGCGGTCCGCGGGCGGAGCGGCATCTGCGTGGACGGCCGCGAGCTCGCCGGCGACGGACCCGGCTGGACCATCGACACCCTCGTCTCCTTCCGCGCCGAGTCCGGGGAGCGGCCGCTCTGCCTGCTCCTTGGCGCCGATC
>JAJECB010000256.1 GCA_022822245.1 Gammaproteobacteria bacterium | reverse complement strand
AGGAGCTGTCGGGGCAGGAGACGGGACTCCACATGACGGGCGGGGTCATGCTCGCGGCGACGAAGGAGCGCTTCGAGTGGATCAAGGGGCTCGTCGCGAAGGGCCGCTACCTCGGGATCGAGGCCGAGATCATCGGACCCGAGGAAGCGCACGAGCTGATGCCCCTCCTCGATCCCAAGTGCTTCGTGGGCGGCATGCAGACCTTCGTCGACGGGCATATCGATCCGTCCGGGGTCACCCACGCGTACGCCCGCTCCGCCCGCAAGCTCGGCGCCGAGGTCTACCGTCACACCCGGGTGGAGGCGCTCGGCCGCACCGGCGAGGGTCTCTGGCGGGTGGTCACCGACCAGGGCGAGATCCACGCCGAGCACGTGGTCAACGCGGCCGGCCTCTGGGCGCGGGAGGTGGGGCGCATGGCCGGGCTCGAGCTCCCGGTGCTCGCCATGGAGCACATGTACCTCATCACCGAGGACATGCCGGAGGTCGCGGCGATCAACGAGTCGACCGGCAAGGAGGTGATCCACGTCGTCGACTTCGACGGGGAGCTCTATCTCCGCCAGGAGCGGGGCGGCATGCTCATGGGGACCTACGAGAAGGCGTGCGTGCCGTGGTCGGTCCACGAGACGCCGTGGGACTTCGGCCACGAGCTCCTCCCCGAGGACATCGACCGGATCGCGCCTTCGCTCGAAGTCGGCTTCGAGCACTTCCCGGCGTTCCAGACCGCGGGCATCAAGCAGATCGTGAACGGACCGTTCACGTTCGCGCCGGACGGAAACCCGCTCATCGGCCCGGTCCGGGGCCTCGACGGGTTCTGGGTCGCGTGCGGGGTGATGGCCGGCTTCTCGCAGGGGGGCGGGGTCGGACTCTCGGTCGCGAGCTGGATGATCGACGGCGACCCGGGATCCGACGTGTTCGCGATGGACGTGGCCCGCTTCGGCGACTGGGCGACCATGGCGTACACCCACGACAAGGTGAAGGAGAATTACTCGCGCCGCTTCTCCATCCGCTATCCGAACGAGGAGCTTCCCGCCGCCCGTCCGCTCCGGACGACCCCGATCTACGACCGGCTGCGCGCCGCGGGTGCCCAGTTCGGTGCCGCGTGGGGGCTCGAGGTGCCGCTGTGGTACGCGCCGCCCGGCCTCGAGGACGTGTTCTCCTGGCACCGTTCGGTCGATTTCGAGCACGTCGGGGCGGAGTGCCGGGCGGTGCGCGACGGGGTGGGCCTGAGCGAGACCTCGGGGTTCGCGAAGTACCTCGTCACCGGCCCCGGCGCGCCGGAATGGCTCGACCGCATCCTCGCCTCCCGGGTTCCGCGGGAAGGCCGCATCGTGCTTGCGCCGATGCTCAAGGAGGACGGGAAGATCATCGGCGACTTCACCCTCTCGAACCTCGGGCGGCGCGGCTTCTTCATCGCGGGCTCGGGCCCCGCCGAGGAGTACCACCTCCGCTGGTTCCACCAGCACCTGCCGCGGGACGGCTCGGTGGAGCTCCGCGCCCTCGGGACGGGCTGGTGCGGGCTCTCCATCGCGGGGCCGGCCTCGCGCGAGGTGCTTCAGTCGCTCACCCGCACCGACGTGTCCGCGGAGGCGTTCCGGTTCATGGACATCCGGGACATGGACCTCGGCATGGCCCCGGTGGTGGTCGGGCGCATCACCTTCACCGGCGACCTCGGCTACGAGATCTGGTGCGAGCCCGACTGGCAGCGCTATCTCTACGACCTGCTCCTCGAGGCGGGCGAGCCGCACGGCATCCGCCTCTTCGGCTCGCGCGCCCTCAACTCCCTGCGTCTCGAGAAGGGCTTCGGAAGCTGGATGCGGGACTTCCGCCCCATCTACGGGCCGCTCGAGGCGGGGCTCGACCGCTTCGTCGCGTACGCCAAGGAGGCCGAGTTCATCGGCAAGGCGGCCGCGGTCGAGGAGCGCGAACGCGGCGGCGCGCTCCGGCTCCGGGTGTTCACCGTCGACGCGACCACCGCGGACGTGATCGGCGACGAGCCGGTGTGGCACGACGGCGAGGTCTGCGGGTGGGTCACGTCGGGGGGGTACGCGCACCACGCGGGCGCGTCCGTCGCGCTCGCCTACATTCCGAAGGAGCGGGCGGAGTCCGACGACGGCTGGGAGATCGAGCTCCTCGGCGAGCGGCTCGCGGCACGGATGCAGCGCACCGCGCTCTTCGACCACAATGGCGAGCGCATGCGCAACTGAACGAGGAACCGACCATGAGCTCATGGCCCCACGTCGGCATCGTCGGCGGATCCCTCGGCGGGCTCACCGCCGCCCTCGTCCTGCGCGACCTCGGCTGCGAGGTCGATGTCTTCGAGCGCTCGAGCGAGGCGCTCAAGGCGCGGGGGGCCGGGATCGCCACCCACCCCTCGACCACCCGCTACTTCGAGGAGTCGAGCGAGCTCGATGCGAGCCTCGTCGAGCTCGAGCTTCCGTGGCTCCAGTTCCTCGATGCGGGCGGCGAGCTCGTCTACCAGGAGCGCATGAACTACCGCTTCTCGTCGTGGACCACCGTCTATCGCGGGCTCATGGGCGCCTTCGGGGAGGAGCGCTACCACCTCGACTCCGAAGTGGTCGACTTCGAGCAGGACGACCGCGGGGTGACGGTTCGGCTCGGGAACGGAGCGAGCCGCACCCTCGACATGCTGGTGTGCGCGGACGGGATCGCCTCCACCTCCCGCCCGAGGCTGCTCCCCGGCGCGCACGAGCGGTACGCGGGCTACGTCGCGTGGCGCGCGATGATCCCGGAGTCCGACCTCGAGCCGGCGAGCTTCGAGGTGCTGAAGGACGGGCTCACGTACTGCGTGCTCCCGGACGGGCATGTCCTCGTCTACCCGATCCCGGGCCTCGAGGGCGAGCTCGAGCCGGGGCGGCGTCTGGCGAACCTCGTCTGCTACCACAACTACGCCGAGGGCGACGAGATCGACGATCTCATGACCGACCGTTCGGGCGAGCGCCAGGCCCTGTCCCTCCCCCCGGGCGCGGTGCGCGGCGAGCACGTCGACCGCTTCCTCGCGTTCGCGGACGAGCACATGCCGCCCCAGATCGCGGAGGTCCTGCACAAGACCACGGGGCCCTTCGTGCAGGTGATCTACGACATCGAGGTCGCGAACATGGCGTTCGGGCGCATCGCCCTCATGGGGGACGCCGCGTTCGCGGTCCGGCCCCACGCGGGGGCGGGTACCGCCAAGGCCTGCGAGGACGCGTGGAAGCTCCGGGACGCGCTCCGCGACGCGGGCGGCGACCCGGTGGCGGCGCTCGCACGCTGGGAGCCGGGCCAGCTCGACCTCGGGCGGAACCTCCTCGAGCGCACCCGCGAGATGGGGGACCGCTCGCAATACCGCCACACCTGGATCCCGGGCGACCCGTCGCTTCGCCTCGGCCTCTACGGCCCCGGCCGCTGACGGCCGTCCCCCGTGACTACCGTACCGGGCGACTGCCTGGAACTCGGAAAACCTGGGCAAGAAAAATGGCATCGTTCATGACACGACTTCTCAAGGGCCTGTCGGGCGGATCTTCCACCGGGGACGGGCCGGCCGAGCGCGGCGAGGCGGTGGTCTACAAGGAGCTTGTCATTTACCCGGCACCGGAGCGTGAGGGGAACCAGTGGCGGGTTGCCGGCGTGATCGTCAAGCAGTCCGGGAACGTCGAAATGGAGCGTACTTTCACACGCGCCGACACCGTCGCTGCGCGTGAGGAGGCTGAAGCCCTGTCAGTGCGCAAGGCTCAGCAGATCATCGACGAGCGGGGCGCGGCCCTGTTCGGCGACGGCCGGGCGACCGGCCGCGCCTGAGCCCGGCGGCCGCACCGTCAGAACGCGTGGAAGCGCCCGACCGCTGACGGCACCACGATGCCGTCCCCGAACTCGTTGAGGAGGGCGTGGACGGCGCGGATTGCTCCGGCGTGCCGCCACATCCCGGGTGTCCCGGGCCGCAGACTCGACTACCATCGCGTCGTCCCGTCGTCGAGCTCGGGCGGACCGTCGCCCCGGCGCGGGTCGTCCATGTTGACCAACGATCGGAGAGTGCGCATGGCGCGGTATGTCGAACGCTTTTCGCTGGCCGGACGGCGGGCCCTCGTCACCGGGGCTTCCAAGGGGATCGGCCTCGAGATCTGTGGCGTCCTCGCCGACGCGGGCGCCGACATCGTCGCCGTCGCACGCGACCCCGAGGGACTCGCGGAAGCGCGCTCGGCGGTCGAGGCGGCGGGCCGGGAATGCCTGACCGTCGAGGCCGAGCTCGCCACCGTCGAGGGGCCGCGCGCCGCGGCGCACCAGGCCCTCGCCCGTTTCGAGGCGATCGACATCCTCGTCAACAACGCGGCGTACTCCCGGCCGCAGTCCCTTCTCGAGACGCGGGCGGAGGACTGGGACCTCACCATGGCCGTCAATCTCCGGGCGCCGCTTCTGCTCGCGCAGGAACTGGCTCCAGGGATGATCG
>JAJECB010000410.1 GCA_022822245.1 Gammaproteobacteria bacterium | reverse complement strand
CCGCCAGGTTCCGTGCACGACCATCGGCTCGGCCACCAGGGCGCCCACCTTCATCCTCGGGTCGAGGGAGCCGTACGGATCCTGGAACACCATCTGCACCTCGCGACGCCGGCGCCGCATCTCGCGTTTCGAGAGCGCGGTGAGGTCCTCGCCGTCGAGCCGGATCCGGCCCGCCGTCGGCTCGACGAGGCGAAGGACGAGGCGGCCGACGGTGCTCTTGCCGCTGCCGGTCTCGCCCACCAGCCCGAGGGTCTCGCCGGAGCGAAGGATGAACGACACCGTGTCCACCGCGTGGACCCGGACCCTGCGCCCGCCCGCGAGCCAGCCGCCCGACGCGAACACCTTCCGGAGGTCGCGCACCTCCAGGAGCGGCGCTGCCTCACCCGGCGTCCGCTCCGGGGCGCTCACGCGGGCGTTCGTCCGCCCGCCTCGGGCCGAGCGCCATCGCTCTCCGGGCCCATGGGCAACCGCCGCCAATGCGGGCACGCGCTGAACGACCCGTCCTCGCCGACCGGCTCGAGCGCCGGGCGGACGTGCCGGCAGTCGTCACGCCCCCGCCCGAGGAAACAGCGCGGTTCGAAGGCACAGCCCTCCGGCAGCCGGGCGAGGTCGGGGGGCTGACCCTCGATGGCGCTCAGCCGGCTTTCCGGTTCCGTGTCCAGCCGGGGGATGCTGCGGTAGAGGGAACGCGTGTAGGGGTGCCTCGACTGCCCGAACCCCCTCGACAAGGGCGAGGTCTCCACCACCCGCCCGGCGTACATCACCGCCACCCGGTCCGCGTGGGTCGCGACGAGGCCGAGATCGTGGCTGATGAGGACCATCCCCATCCCGAGCTCCGCCTTCAGCTCCTCCAGCAACTCCAGGATCTGCGCCTGCACGGTGACGTCGAGGGCGGTGGTCGGCTCGTCCGCGATCAGGATCTTCGGCCCGAACGCGATGGCCATGGCGATGAGCACCCGCTGGCGCATGCCCCCCGAGAGCTGGTGCGGATAGGCGTCGACCCGCTCTCCCGGGTGCGGAATGTGGACCCGTTCGAGCAGCTCGACGGCTCGCGCCCGCGCGTCGGCCTTTCCGACGGAGCCATGGGCCCGGATCACGGTGACCAACTGGTCACCCACCGTGAACACGGGATTGAGGGACGTGAGGGGGTCCTGGAACACCATCGCGATCTGCGCGCCCCGGATCGCGCGCATCGCGGCGGGGTCGAGCCGGGTGAGGTCCCGGCCGTCGAACCACACCTCTCCTTCCGTCACCCGACCGCCCGGGGGCAGGAGTCCCAGCACCGAGAGAAAGGTCATGGTCTTCCCGGAGCCCGACTCGCCGACCACCGCGAGCGTCTCGCCGCGACCCACGGCAACGTCTACCCCGTCGACCACCGTGATGGCGCCGTCCTCGCCGGGGAACACGGTGCGCAGCCCCCCCACCCGCAGCACCGGATCGGTCGAGAGCGCGGCCGGGGACGCTCCCGGCCCGTCGTCCTGTCCTGGCCCGTTCACAGCATCCGGCTGCTCGTGTAGCGGCGCATCTGCGGGTCGAGGGTGTCGCGGAGCCCGTCGCCGAGCAGGTTGAGGGCGACCACCGTGATCGCGATGCAAAGGCCCGCGGACACCGAGATGAGGGGGTTCGAGATGATGTAGCCCTGGCCGTCCGAGATGACGTTGCCCCAGGTGGCGGTCGGCGGCTGGACGCCGAGACCGAGGAAGCTGAGCCCCGCTTCGGCGAGGATCGCGGTCGCGGCGCTCACGGTAGTGACGACGATGACGGGCGGAAGGCTGTTCGGGAGCACGTGCCGCCACAGCACCCGGAACGATCCCATGCCGATCGCCTGGGAGGCCTCGATGAACGGTCGCGGCCGGATGGTGAGGACCACCGAGCGCATCACCGCCGCCACCCGCGGGGTGTAGGCGATGGCGACGGCGAGGATCACGTTCTCCAGGGTCGAGCCCCGCGCCGCCACCAGCGCGAGGGCGAGGAGGAACCCGGGGAACGCGAGCAGGATGTCGTTGCCCACCATCAGGAAGCGGTCGAGCCAGCCCCCCGCGTAGCCGGCGACCGCGCCGAGGATCGACCCGAAGGTAAGCGACAGCACGACCACCGAGAGCGCGACGTAGATCGAGATGCGGGCGCCAAAGATGAGCCGCGAGAGCACGTCGCGCCCGTACTGGTCGGTCCCGAGCCAGTGCGCCGCGGACGGATGTGCCAGGGTGCGCATGAGGTCGGCTTCGGTCGGCGGATGGGGTGCGAGCTGCGGGGCGGCCAGCGCGACGATGCACAGCGCGAGCAGGATGACCGAACCCGTGCAGAACCCGGGATGACGGAGGTAGCGCAGCACCGCCCGGCCTCGCTCGCGGCGCGCTCGCCGGGCGGCGGTCGCGGCCGGAGAGGCGGCCGCGTTCACGACACGCTCACCCGGGGATCGACCAGGCCGTAGACCACGTCCAGGGTGGTGTTCACGATCACCACCGCGCCGGCCAGCACGAGCACCCCCGCCTGCACGAGCTGGTAGTCGCGGGCGAAGACCGCCTTGAGGATCATGGACCCGAGGCCCGGCCGGCTGAACACCGCCTCGACGAGGATCGCGCTCCCGAGCGACCAGGCGAAGGTGACCCCGATCACCGCGAGCACCGGGATGAGGGCGTTGCGGAGCGCGAGCCAGTACACGATTCGCCGCTCCGAGACCCCCATCGCCCGGGCCACCCGCACGTAGTCCTGGCCCAGCACCTCGAGCATGGCGGAGCGGGTGAGGCGCGCGATGTACGCGGCCACCGAGAAGCCGAGCACCAGCGCCGGCAGGGCCAGGTGATGGAGCTGGGTGAGCAGGTCCTCCGATGACGACGCCCCGAGGGCCGGGAACAGCCTCACCTCGTGGGCGAGCAGCAGGATGCACACGAGCCCCACCCAGAAGACGGGGAACGAGATCCCCACCAGGGCGCCCAGCATGACGAAGAGGTCCGCGAAGGTGCCCTGGCGAACGGCGGAGATGACCCCGAGCGGGACGCCGGCGAGCACCGCGATGACGATGCCGCTGACGGCGAGCGCCGCCGACCAGGGGAGGCTCGACAACACCTCGCCGAACGCCGGCTGCCCGGTGACCACCGAGTTGCCGAGATCACCGGTGAGGGCCCGCGCCACGAAGCCCGTGTACTGAACGTATACCGGGCGGTCGAGGCCGAGCTGCTTCTTGAGCGCCGCCACCGACTCTTCGGTGGCGTAGTCGCCCAGCATGTAGGTCGCCGGGTCGCCGGGGATCGCACGCAGCAGGAAGAACACCACGGTGACGAGACCGATCACCGTGACGCACATCAGGAGGAGCCTGCGCACTACGTAGCGCGGCATCGGCGGTTCCTCGAACCGGGCGGCGGCCCCCACCCCGCCCCGGGGGTCCGGGTCCGGGGGCCGCCACCGAAGACGGCTATCCGGGGGCGGCTACTCCGCGAGCGACACGCCGTCGACGTTGACGGTGAAGAGGGAGTTTTGCACCAGCCCCTTCACGTGGTTGCCGTGGGCAAGGAACAGCCGGTCCGCATAGAGGGGCAGCACCGGGACGTCCTCCATGGTCTTGGCCAGGATGTCCCGATAGATGCCGTTGCGGGCGGCCTCGTCCTGCTCTGCCGCGGCGCTCGCGAGCATGTCGTCCACCTGGTCGTAGCGGGCGGTGTTGAGCCCGGGCGGGAACGACTTGGTCGCGTACAGGGTCACGAGGGGCGAATCGGGGTCCGGCGGACCGACCACGCCGGTGATGCAGGTCATGATGTCGCCCTTGGTGCGGGCCTGGAGGTAGGCGCCGCGCTCCAGCACCGTGATCTTGGTCTTGATCCCGACCTTCTCGAGATCGCTTGCCATCGGGACGACGAGCTGGTCGTAGGGGCTCAGGCCCACCGTCACGAGCTCGAGGGTGAAGCCTTCCGCCCCCGCCTCGGCGAGGAGCGCCTTCGCCTTCTCCGGGTCATGCGGATACTGCGGCACATCTTCCGAGTACTGCGGGAACGACGAGGTGAGCACGCTGTGCCCGGTCGCCTTGGTGCCCTTGAAATAGCCGTCGATGATCGCCTGGCGGTTGATCCCGTAGGCGATGGCTTTCCGCACCCGCACGTCGCCGAGCGGCTCGACGGTGGCGTTCATGACGAGGTTGATGGTGTGGTTGGCCGGGCGGTCGAGCACGGTGACCCCGTCCGCGCTGCGCAGCCGGTCGATGACGGGCGGCTGCTGGAGCGCGAAGAAGATGTCGATCTCGCCGTTCTCGAGGGCGATGGCGGCCGCGGTCTCGTCCTTGATGATCCGGAACACCACCGAATCTACCGCCGGGGCGCCCCCGAAGTAGTCCGGGTTGGCCACGATCCGGGCCTGGCTGCCGGCCGTCCAGCTATCGAACATGAAGGGACCGGTGCCGATCGGGTTCAGCTTGTGCTGCTCTTCGCCGATCTCGGTCACCGCCTTGCGCGAGGCGATCCAGCCCTGGTTGAACGCGGTGAGCTTGTTGAGAAGCCCCGCGTTGGGGGATTCGAGGTTGACGACGACGGTGAGCGGGTCCGGCGCATCGACGGACGCAACCCCCGCGAGCTGGCCCCGGTAGCGGCTGTTGGTGGCCGGATCGAGGACCCGCTCCAGGGAGAACTTGACGTCGTCGGCGGTGAGCATCCCGTAGCCCTTGTGCCACATGACCCCGTCGCGGAGCTTGAAGGTGTAGGCGGTGCCGTCGTCCGAGACGCTCCACTCGGTGGCGAGGTCCGGACGGATCTCGTTCGTCGCCTGGTCGTACTTCACGAGCCCGTTGTAGATGTGCCCGGCGACGGTCTGGTTCTCGATGCCGAAGATGGTGGCCGGATCGAGGACCCCGATGTCGGAACCGATCCGGACCCGGAGCTCCGCCGCCGCCGCATCGACGGGTACGCCGCCGCCGATGATGCCCGCGGTGAGGACCGCGCCGGCGGCGAGCGAGAGGAGCCGGCGGCGGGAGACGCGCCCCGCCCGTACCCGGGTGGCAAGGGATGGAGAGTGCTTCATGTTGTTCGTCCTTTCGATGGTGGTGGATTCAGCCGACCGCGCGGGCACGGGCAGGGCCCGCGACACGGGCGAGATAGGCGAGCACCTCCTCGCTCGTCACCACGTCCGCGTACTTGGCGTCGATGTCGAAGAGGTTCACCTCGTGCGAGAGCGGCACGCGGTCGGCCACGCAGTCCTTGGGAACGATGGGCCGAAAACCGTTCGAGATCGCGTCGCAGGCGGTGGCCCGGACGCAGCCGCTCGTCGAGTTGCCGACCACGATGGTGGTGTCCACCCCGAGCCCGGTGAGCATGGCGTGCAGGTGAGTGCCGTGGAACGCGCTCGGCATCTTCTTGACGAGCAGGTGGTCGGAGTCCTCCACGGGGAGGCGGAGATCGATCTCCACCCGCTCGGAGCCGTGGACGAGGTCGCGCACGAGGCGCGCCTTGCGGCCGAACATTCCCGCGTCGGCGAGGTCCGGATGGAAGGCCACGGTGGTGAACACGACCGGCGCCCCGGCGGCCCGGGCCGCGGCGAGGATCGCCTGGATCCGCGGGATGTGCTCATCCATGTCGATGAACATGCCGTAGCCCCGCTCGGTGATCCCGCGGCACATGTCGATGACGAGCACCGCCGGCCGCTCGCCGAAGCCGAGCCGCTCGCTGAAGCCGATGCTGTCGTAGTAGTCCTGCTGCCCGTCGATTTCCTTCATGCTCGTCCTACCTCCCTTCATTCAGGTAGCCCGGCCGCCGGATCGCGGCGCCGGCCGGCCGCGCGCCGGGGCGAGCGCGTGTGCCGCGAAGCGCCCGCTCCGGCGGGCGCGTTCGCACCCCGGGGCGGGGGTCACGTCTCGTCCCACACCTTGTCGGTGAGGGGCAAACCCTTGATGTCTTCCGAAGTGAGTGGCGCGTCCGGCTTTAGCCCCGACTGCTCCAGCAGGGAGGCGAGCTGGCGGACGTGCTGGGTCGTGTGCCAGACCGTGCGCTCGAGCATCTCGTGCCGGCTGGTGGTGCCGAAATAGACCTCCATCTCGCGATCGAAGTCCTGATCGACGACCTCCTCCCACCACGCCTGGAACCGAGCCCTCGTCCGTTCGCCGAACTCCGCGATGTCGGCGCTCGAGCGCATGTCGTCGGGGGGCGGGGCGGTCAGGTCCTCGTAGCGCATGGGCGTCCCGGATGCGTCCATGTCGAGGAAGGCGTTCGGGATCTGGAACAGGTGGTGCATCAGCACCCGCCACGAGCGGGGCCGGTTGGGAAGCTCGTTCGCGAGCTCCCCGTCCGGCATCTGCCGGGTGAGGCGGATGGCGGTCTCGAGGACGTGCCGGTAGCGGGCGGCGAGCTCGGCCGGGGAGAGCTCCGGCCGGGTATCGTCGGCGAGGCCGAGGAAGTCCACGACATCCTTGATGACCTGGGCGAAGACGAACTCCTTCCCCCGGGAAACGACCGGCACCGAACGGGCGCCGA
The DNA here is from genome assembly GCA_022822245.1 of Gammaproteobacteria bacterium. The sequence goes on along the minus strand of JAJECB010000410.1, from coordinate 4,652 downwards.
GCGCTCTCAGGCGTTCGAGCCCGCCTTCGTCTTCCAGTACGTTGACCGATTCGAACTCGATCCCACGGACCGAGAGGTACTCCTTTACCCTGAGACAACTGGTTCAGTGGGGTTGCCAGAACACCGCGATGGCGTCAGCCATGCCGATTCCTCGTGTAGCTGGGAATGGAAGGTCCCGGAGTGTAGCCCATCCCTCCATCCGGCGGACGGTCTCGGCCCGCGGTGGCCGTGCGCATGCCGGCCGGACCGCGGTCGTCCCGTGGAAGCCGGCTTCCCGGCCGCGAACCGGACACGGGGGTGAACGCCCGCGAGGCGAAGGACGGGCGAAGGCGGGAGACGAGGGGTGACGCGGACCGCCTCCCGTCGTCGGTTCAGGCGAGGACCTCGAAGTGGGCCTCGCGAGGCGGCTGCCCGCCCTCGCCGTTGATGGGGAGGATGTCCTGGGGGCAGGAGGAGAAGACGACGAAGCAGTCCATCTCGGCGCGAAGGACGATGCAGTCCCCGGGGGAGGAGACGGTCGGGCGGAACTCGAGGGAGTTCCGATCCTCGCCGACCGGGATGTTCATGAAGATGTTCCAGGACCCGGACACCTTGAACGGCGGGGTCACCCCGAGCTCGGACAGCCCCTCGACCATGTTGTCCTGGCAGTTCCGGTGGTAGCCCTCGCACCCGAGGAGGTCATAGCGGTAGCGGTCGCAGGCCGACATGAGGGTGTCGTGCACCCCGGGGCTCGTGTCCTCGACGAGGGTGAGGATCGGGCGGCGCTGGTTGGTGACGAACGCGTCCCCGACCGCCACGTTGATCCGCCCGTTCCAGACCCGGGTCGCCTCCATCGACATGAACTCGCGAAGGTCGTAGGCGTTGAACGCCCAGCCGTCCACCACCTGGGTGCCGTGGGTGTTGACGAGGCGCACGCTCGCGCCCGCCTCGAGCCGCACCGCCTTGCCGTGCCCGGGCGGGATCCGCACCAGCTCTCCCATTTCTCTTCCTCGTTAGCGGGGTCGGAACCGCTGGATTCTAGAGTGTGTTCACGACAATGAACCAGCAGCTCCGGGTTGTGGCTCGGCGACGCCGGCAGGTCGGATTGGCGAAGCGCAATTCGACACCACGCGACACCGCCCGCGCGGCCGGATGTCGGGCGGCGTCTCGGCCAACCTGAGCCGCGGGCCTTCGCGCGCGTCGTGGATCCGCCGGGTTGGCGCGGTGCGCCGCCGGCGCTCCCCGTCCCGTCCGGGGCGGGGGCGCGAGCCCGGGGTTAGAATGAGCCGATTCAACCCTCTCACCGGCGCGGACCATCCCCACGGGCTCCGCTTCGCGCCGCCCCGATGCGGGATCGGAGTCGCGCCGGAATGACCATGACGCAATCGGATCAGTCGGCGGCCAACATGCGCCGCGCGATCATCGTGCTCGCCTGCGCGGGCGTGATCCTGCTCGTCGGGAACGGGATTCGGACGAGCTTCGGCCTCTTCCTCGTGCCCATGACCACCGACCTCGGGTGGAGCCGCGAGTCCTACTCCCTCGCGCTCGCCATCCAGAACATCATGTGGGGCCTCTCGCAGCCCATCGCCGGCGCCTACGCCGACAAGTTCGGGGACCGGAAGGTCATCGCGGTGAGCATCGGCCTCTACGCGGCGGGGCTCCTTCTCATCGCGCACACCTCCGACCCGCTCGACTTCGCGGTGAATGGCGGCGTGCTCATCGGTATCGCGATGTCCGGGACGGGCATCCCGATCATGCTCTCGGTGGTCGGACGATCGGCACCGGAGTCGCGGCGGAGCCTCTTCCTCGGAGTTGCCGGCTCGGCGGGGGCGCTCGGGCAGGCGACAGTGGTCCACGGGGCCCAGTTCCTCCTCCACAACGGCGGTTGGAGCCTGGCAATGGTCGTGCTCGCGGCCGCGAGCGCCGCGCTCATCCCCCTCGCCGCCGCGTTCGCCGGCCGCATGCACGAGAAGGCCGGCGCGGCGGAGGAATCCGCCCCCGGCGCCCGGGCGATGGCGCCGCCTCCCGAGGAGCCATCGATGGCGCGGGCGATCCGCGCCGCCGGCCGCAACGACGGATTCTGGTACCTGAACGGGGGGTTCTTCGTCTGCGGCTTCCACGTCATCTTCATCCAGACCCACCTTCCCGCCTACATCGGCGACGCCGGCCTCTCTCCCAACCTCGCCGCGGTCAGCATCTCGGTCATCGCGATCGGCAACATCCTCGGCTCCATCATCGCCGGCATGCTGGGAGAACGGTACCGCAAGCGGACCGTCCTCTCGGGGCTCTACCTCGGCCGGGCGGTGATCATCGCGGTCTTCGTGCTGAGCCCGGTCAGCGAGGTCAGCGTCATCGTCTTCTCCTTCATGATCGGGCTCGTGTGGCTCTCCACGGTCCCCCTCACCACCGCCCTCGTGGCCCAGCTCTTCGGTATCCGGTACCTCGCGACCCTGTTCGGCCTCGTGTTCGTCGGGCACCAGCTCGGGAGCTTCCTCGGGGCATGGTTGGGGGGTTACGTCTACGACGCGACGGGAAGCTACGACATCGTCTGGTGGGTCGCGGTCGTGCTCGGGGTGGTGGCCGCGGTCCTGCACTGGCCGATACGCGAGCCGCGTCCGCGGCTTCGGTTCGCCACCGCGCAGGCCTGAGCGCACCACCCCCCGGAAGCACCCGCCCCTCGCCCGGGCCGAGCACGGCCGCCCGCAACCCGGTTACCCCGCGCGCCGGGGGTAAACTCCCCCGCCAGTCCTTGGCCGACGACGAGGGAGGGAGGGAGAACCGATGGACGCGACGAGCACGGCCGCCGGGGCGGACCGCGACGACCGGTGCGTCATGCTGACCGGGGAGCGGATCGAAGCCGCGACCGCGGCCGGACACTGGCCGGATCGCACCGCCGCCGACTACCTGGACGACGCCCTCCGCCACCACCCGGACAAGGTCTTCGTCACCGACTACAAGGCCGAGGCGGGCACCCGCACCACCCTCTCGTACCGCGACATCGACCGGATCTCGCGGCGCATCGGGGCGGGGCTCGCCGCCCACGGGATCGGCAAGGGGGACGTGGTGGCGTTCCAGCTCCCCAACTGGTGGGAGTTCGCGGCCATCCACCTCGCGTGCGTGCGCATCGGTGCCGTCTCGAACCCCCTCATGCCCATCTTCCGGGCGCGCGAGCTCGAGTTCATGCTCTCGTTCGCGGAGACCCGCGCGATCTTCGTTCCGCGCCGTTTCCGCGGCTTCGAGTACGAGCCGATGATCGACGGGCTTCGCGACAGGCTGCCGTGCCTCGAGCACGTCTTCGTGCTGGGGGGCGGCGCCCGCGGGGGCGCGGGCGGGGGCGAGGGCGACAACGTGTTCGAGGCCGTGTTTCTCGAGGAGCGCTGGGAAGACGAGATCGACACCCGCGCTCTCTTCGACGAGCGGCGCGTCGATCCGAACGAGGTCATCGAGGTCTGCTACACCTCGGGCACCACCGGGCAGCCGAAGGGGGTGATGCACACCAGCAACACCCTCGCCGCGTGCGTCGGGATCGGTCCGGCCCGGCTCGCCCTCGGCTCCGACACGGTGGTCCTCATGGCGTCGCCCCTCGCCCACCAGACGGGCTACCTCTACGGGTTCCTGATGCCGATCCGGATCGGCGCGCGCACCGTCCTGCAAGACATCTGGGACCCGGCGGTCGCGGCCCGCATCATCCACGACGAGCAGGCCACGTTCACGATCGGGGCAACCCCGTTCCTCGCCGACCTCGCGCACTCCGAGGCACTCGAGCGCTATCCGACCGCGTCGCTCGAGATCTTCGCCACCGCCGGCGCACCGGTCCCCCGCGTGCTGGTGCAGACCGCGACCGAACGCCTCGGGGCGAGCGTCGTCGCCGGCTGGGGCATGAGCGAGAACGGGCTCGTCACCTGCACCCTGCCGGGCGACCCCCCGGAGAAGATCTTCGGCACCGACGGGGGGCCGTGGGCCGGGATGGAGGTGCGGGTGGTGGGCGAGGACCGAGAGCCCGCGCCGCCGGGGGTGCCGGGGGCGCTCCAGGCGCGGGGGGCCGCGAACTTCGTCGGCTACCTCAAGCGCCCGGAAGCCTACGCCACCGACCGGGACGGCTGGTTTGACACCGGTGACATCGCGACGATGGACGAGAGCGGCTACATCCGCATCACGAGCCGGGCGAAGGACATCATCATCCGGGGCGGGGAGAACGTGCCGGTCGTGGAGGTGGAGGAGCTCCTCTACCGGCACGACGCGGTGCGCGACGCCGCGATCGTCGCGATGCCGGACCCGCGGCTCGGGGAGCGGGGCTGCGTCTTCGTCACCCTCCGGCCCGGCGCATCCCTCGACTTCGCGGCGATGCAGCACCATTTCGAGGCGCAGCAGCTCGCGAAGCAGTACTGGCCGGAGCGCCTCGAGATCATCGACGAGATGCCGCGCACCCCGAGCGGCAAGATCCAGAAGTACAAGCTGCGCGAGATCGCGGCCGCCTTCGGGCCGGACGCGACGCGCCCGAGCTGAGGTGCAGCCGAGGAAAGTGCCTCAGCCGTCGTCGGGGCGTGCCCGCGCACGCGGACAGAGATAGCCAAGGGCGATTCCGGCCGCCGCCGGCGCGGTGCTCTCGGCCACGTCGCCGGCCGGTGCGACCTCGGCCACGTCCATCCCCACTAACCCGGATATTTCACCGA
>JAJECB010000202.1 GCA_022822245.1 Gammaproteobacteria bacterium | reverse complement strand
TCGGGTGGTGGCGGTGTCGGGCGTGCTCCGGCGGCGGGCGAAGTCCGGGGAGAGCGCGGACATCCGGATCTGGTCGCTCGGCGCGCCGGAGTCGAGCGAGAGGGACCTCGTCGAAGCCTTCTTCCGGCTCGTGGACCTCCGGGCGCCGACCCTCGTCACCTGGAACGGGGGCGGGTTCGACCTGCCGGTCCTCGTGTACCGGGCGCTCCACCTCGGGGTGAGCGCGGGCCGCTACTTCGAGACCCGCGACCCGGACTTCCGCTTCAACAACTACCTCAACCGGTACCACGAGCGCCATACCGACCTCATGGACGTGTTCGCGAGCCATCAGCTCCGGGCCGCCGCCCCGCTCGAGGAGCTCTCCCGCTTCCTCGGGCTGCCCGGCAAGCAGGGGATGCGGGGCGAGGACGTGGAGGGGCGGTACTTCGCCGGGGAGATCGGCGCCATCCGTGACTACTGCGAGGCGGACGCGCTCCTTATCTGGCTCATCCACCTTCGCTTCGACCGGCTCCGGGGGCGGCTCGACGACGCGGAGCTCGCCCATGAGCTCGCCCTGGTGCGGGAGGCGGTGCGGGACCGGGACCACCTCCAGGCGTTCGCGGACGTCCGTGAGCCGAGTTAGGCGACTCCCGCTTCCGGCGGAGCCGATCGAGGTCGACATCCGGTCGGTGGACGGTCGCGGTCGCGGGATCGGGGAGGTCGGGGGCCGGCGGATCCGGGTGCCGGGTGCGCTCGCGGGCGAGCGGCTCCGGGTCCGCTACCGGCGGCGCCGCAAGCGCGAGGACGAGGGGGAGGTGGTGGAGGTGCTCGCCGCCGCGACGGATCGGGTGGCGCCCCGCTGCCCGCACTTCTACGGATGCGGCGGCTGCGACTGGCAGCATCTCGACCCGGGCGCGGGCCTCCGGGCCAAGGAGGCGGAGGTGCTCGCCGCCCTTGCGGCGTACGGGGTCGTGCCGGAGCGTGTCGCCCCCCCGATCCGCGGACCGCGCTTCGGGTACCGGCGCAAGGCCCGGCTCGGGGTGCGGTTCGTGCCGGGAAAGGGGGGAGCCCTCGTCGGCTTCCGCGAGAAGTTCGGCAACCGGCTGGCCGTGCTCGAATCGTGCGCGGTGCTGCACCCCGCGGTGGGGCCGCGGGTGGGCGAGCTGCGCTCGCTCGTCGACTCGCTCGACGCCCGTGAGCGGATCCCCCAGATCGAGTTCGCCGCCGGCGACGAAGGCGCGGCTCTCGTGTTCCGCCATCTCGACCCCCTCGGGCCGGCCGACCGCGAACGCCTGCGCCGCTTCGCCGCCGCGAGCGGACTCGGCGTCGCCCTCCAGCCGGGCGGGCCGGAAACGGTGACCGCGCTCGCGGGCGGCCTCGAACTCTCCTACCGGCTGAACGGATTCGGGCTCGAGCTCGGATTCCATCCCCTCGACTTCGTCCAGGTGAACGCGCAGGTGAACGCGGCGCTCGTGGAGCGGGCGGTCGAGGAGCTCCGGCCCGCGGGACGGGTGCTCGACCTCTTCTCGGGGATCGGCAACTTCACCCTCGCGATCGCATCGCGGGGAGCGGCGGCGACCGGAATCGAGGGCGATCCGAGGCTCGTCGAGCGAGCCCGCGAGAACGCGCGCCGGAACCGGCTCGAACGGGCCGAGTTCCACGCTGCCGATCTCGATCGCCCCGGTGCGCTCGCCCCCCACTTCGCGGGCGGGGTGGACCGGCTCCTCCTCGATCCTCCGCGGACCGGCGCGGAGGAGGTCCTGCGCTCGCTGCCCCGGCCGGGGCCGGAGCGGATCGTGTACGTATCGTGCCATCCGGGGACCTTCGCCCGTGACCTCGGCTGGCTCGTGGGCGGCCTCGGCTATCGGCTGCGGGCGCTCGCCCTCGCCGACATGTTCCCGCATACCTCGCACGTCGAGTCCATCGCGACCCTGGAGCGGGGCGCGGGGAGGGACGCGGGGTGAGCGAGCGAAACCCGGAATCCGGGGGCGACCCCGCCCTGCGTTTCGCCGGCGGCGGCCCGGAGCCGGCCGTCGCGGCGGCGATCGCGCGCCTCGCGCCGGAGGTCGCGAGCCAGCTCGCGGCCGGAGAGGTGGTCGAACGGCCCGCGTCGGTGGTGAAGGAGCTCGTCGAGAACAGCCTCGACGCGGGGGCGCGCACCGTCGCCGTCGAGCTCGAGGCGGGCGGCGCCCGGCGCATCCGGGTGACCGACGACGGGGGCGGGATCCGGCGCCCGGACCTCGCCCTCGCCCTCGAGCGCCATGCGACGAGCAAGATCGCCTCCGTCGACGACCTCTTTCGGGTCGCCAGTCTCGGGTTCCGCGGCGAGGCGCTCGCGAGCATCGCGGCAGTGTCGAGGCTCGCCCTCACTTCGCGCGCGGCCGGCGATGATTCCGGCTGGCGGGTGCGCGGAGAGGGCGGCGACCCGGAGCCGGCCCGCCACCCGGTGGGGACGACGGTGGACGTGCAGGACCTCTTCTACAACGTGCCGGCCCGGCGGCGGTTCCTGCGGGCGGAGCGCACCGAGCTCCAGCACGTGTCGGACATCGTGCGGCGCCTCGCCCTCGCCCGTCCGGACGTCGCGTTCCGGCTGGTCCACGGCGGGCGCACCGTCTTTCGGGCGCGGAGCGAGGAGGGGCGTCTCGACGAAGTCATCGGCCGCGGGTTCGCGGCGTCGGCGGCATCGGTCGGGGCGGCGGCGGACGGGCTGCACCTTCGGGGGTGGATCGGGACGGGCTCCGCCCCCCGGCAATACTTCTTCCTGAATGGACGGGGGGTCCGCGACCGGGCGCTCGGGCATGCCGTGCGGGTTGCCCTGGACGGCCGGTTCCCGGCCGGCCGCGACGCGGTCTCGGTGCTGTTCCTCACCATGGACCCGGCCCTGGTGGACGTCAACGTGCATCCGGGCAAGCACGAGGTGCGGTTTCGGCAGCCGCGGGCGGTGCACGACTTCCTCGTCACCGCGATTCGGCGCGCGCTCGCGGGGGGGTTCGCCGGCTTCGCCGCCCGGGAGCCGGAACCGCCTCCGTACCGCGGGTCCGAGCCTCCCCCCGGGCGGCTCGATCCGGAGGCGGGCTCGCGCGGGCAGGCGACGGGAGAAGCGCCCGCGCCCGCCCCGGAGGCATCCGGGGGTCCACCGGGAGGGGCCGCTCCGGGGTACCGCCCGCGGCCCGCTTCGCGGCCTCCCGCCCCCGGCCCGGCAGGGAGGCGCGCCGAGCGCGGCGGGGGGCGCGAGGAGCCCGTCATCGGATGGATCGCGGGGCGCTACGCGGTGGTCGCCATCGAGGGCCGGGTGCACCTGATCGACTTCCCGCGCGCGCTCGGGGAAGCCGTCCGCGCGGCCTGCAGCCGCGCGAGCGACGACCGCCCGATGCCTTCGTTCCCGCTCCTCGTGCCCGGCCGGACGCGGGTCGCGGAGGCGGTGCTCGACCGGTTCGAGGCGGAATCGGTCGCCCGGTTCGGCCTCGACATTCGCCGCGTCGGTCCAGGCCTCGCGAGCCTCCTCGAGGTCCCACGGGCGCTTCGCCACTGCGTGCCGGCCGAGCTCGCGCGCTCGGTCATCGAGGCGCGCGCGGAGGACCTCGTGGACGTTCTCGCCCGGAGCGCCGCGGACGCGGTCCCGGCCGTCCCCGCGGAGCGCGACGCCCTGCTCGGGGAGCTTCTCTCCGGGCCTTCGAAGGAGGTTCTCGGAGCGGCCGTCGCGCGCGAGATCGGCGAAGGGGAGGCCGAGAGACTCCTCGCCCGATGACCCCTGTCGTCCTCCTCATGGGGCCGACCGCGGCCGGCAAGACCGACCTCGCGCTCCGGCTCGCGGAGCGGCTGCCGGCGGAGCTGGTGAGCGTGGACTCCGCGATGGTCTACCGGGGCATGGACATCGGGACGGGAAAGCCGCCGCCCGAGGTGCTCGCGCGGGTCCCGCACCGGCTCATCGACATTCGCGAGGTGACCGAGACCTACTCGGCCGGCGAGTTCCGCCGGGACGCGATGCGCGAGATCGAGTCGATCCGGGCCGACGGACGAATACCGCTTCTCGTCGGGGGGACGCTGCTCTACTTCCGCGCCCTCGAGCGGGGGCTTTCGCCCCTGCCACGGGCGGCGCCGGCGGTCCGGGAACGGCTCGAGGCGGAAGCCGGACGGTGCGGATGGCCCGCGCTGCACGCCCGCCTCGCTGCCGTCGATCCGGAGGCGGCGCGGCGGGTCCATCCCAACGATGCGCAGCGCATCCAGCGGGCCCTGGAGGTCTTCGAGGTCTCGGGACGGCGTTTCAGCGAGTGGCATCGGTCCGGCCCCCGGCCGGCGGGCCCGGCCGGCCCGGTCGTCCGGCTCGCGGTGGCCCCCGCCGAGCGGGGGGATCTGCACCGAGCCATCGACACCCGATTCCGGGCGATGGTCGGGCGGGGACTCGTGGACGAGGTGCGGGGCCTTGCGGCGCGCCCGGGGGTGGGTCCGGACCTCCCCTCGATGCGGGCGGTGGGATACCGCCAGGTCTGGGATCATCTGCAAGGCCGGTCCGACCACGCCGAGATGGTGGAGCGGGCGATCGCGGCCACTCGGCAGCTCGCCCGCCGGCAGCTCACGTGGCTCCGGTCCCTCTCCGGAATCCGCTGGCTCGATCCGGCGGCTGGCGGCGAATTGCGCGCACGCGGATACATTTTGCGTAATGTCGCCGGCGAGCCTCGCGAGTCCGCCAATCGCTTACAATGACGGGAAGTGACGACAAGCGGAGACGATCGAGTGAACGAGGGCCGTCCCTTGCAGGAACCGTTCCTGAATACCTTGCGTCTGGAAGGCGTTCCCGTATCCATCTTCCTCGTCAACGGCATCAAGCTGCAGGGCACCATCGAGTCCTTCGATCGCTTCGCGGTCCTGCTCAAGAACTCGGTCAGCCAGATGATCTACAAGCACGCGATCTCCTCCATCGTGCCGGCGCGAAACGTACGCCTTCCCGACGACTCCGAGGAGGCGGCCTCATAGCCCGCGCCGCCGTGCGCGGGTCCGACCACCCGCGTTTCGGCCGCTCGGAGGCTCGCGAGGCGAAATGAAGCGCGGGGTCGCGGATCTGTTCGAGCGACCCTCCTCCGGAACGCGGGCCCTTCTCGTGCACGCGGGGGTTCGCGGCGAGGACCCCGAACGGGCCACCGAGGAGTTCGAGGAGCTGGTCCGCGCCACCGGGGCGGAGCCGGTGGCCCTCGTCGTCTCCGGCCCGCGCCGGCGCGACCCGCGGTACTTCGTGGGCGCCGGCAAGGCCGAGGAGCTCCGGGAGCGGGTGGAGGAGGACGCGATCGAGCTCGCCATCTTCAACCACCGTCTCAGCCCGGCCCAGGAGCGCAATCTCGAGGCCCTCCTCAAGTGCCGGGTGCTCGACCGAATCGGCCTCATCCTCGATATCTTCGCGCGGCGCGCGAGCACCTTCGAGGGGCGCCTCCAGGTCGAGCTCGCGCAGCTTCGCCACCTCTCGACCCGGCTCGTGCGCGGGTGGACCCACCTGGAGCGGCAGCGGGGCGGGATCGGCCTTCGCGGTCCGGGCGAGACGCAGCTCGAGACCGACCGGCGGCTCATCGGCAAGCGCATCGAGCGGATCGGGCGCCAGCTCGACGCGGTCGAACGCCGGCGCGAGGTCAACCGCCGACCCCGGCGGCGGTCCGGGGTGCCGGTGGTCTCGCTCGTCGGCTACACCAACGCGGGCAAGTCGACCCTCTTCAACCGGCTGACCGGGGCCGGGGTGCACGCGGCCGACCAGCTCTTCGCAACCCTCGATCCGACGCTGCGCCGGTTGACCCTGCCGGCGGGGAGTCCGCTCGTCCTCGTCGACACCGTCGGGTTCGTCGGCGACCTGCCGCACGAGCTGGTGGCCGCCTTCCGCGCCACCCTCGAGGAGACCCGGCAGGCGGATCTCCTGCTGCACGTCGTCGATGCGAGCGCTCCGGACGGGCGCGAACGGGCCGAGCGGGTGAACGAGGTGCTGGCCGGGATCGATGCCGGCGATCTCCCCCAGATCGAAGTGATGAACAAAGTCGACCGGTGGGCCGGACCGGTGCCGGAGCCGAAGCGGGACGACACCGGCGCGATCCGTCGGGTGTGGCTCTCCGCGCGGACCGGCGAGGGCGTGGAGGCGCTCGGGGCCGCGCTCGGAGATCGCTTCGAGACGTCCTGTCCGATCCGCGAGCTCCGCCTCCCGCCCGGTGATGGCCGGACGCGCGCGCGGCTCTACGAGCTCGGCACGGTGCTTGAGGAGCGCCCGTGCGACGACGGCGGCTCCATCGTCGAAGTCCGCATCGCCGATCGCGACCTTGCGCGCCTGGGTCTGGACGGGCGATGTGCGCGGTTGGCGGAAGGCCCGGCGTCGGCGGGAGAAGCGGGCCAGTCCGTGCCCGGGGTCCGATTCGGGACCGGCGCCGGGGCGTCCTGACCGCGCGCGGGTGCGAAACGCGGGCTCCGGCCGGGCGCATCCACGGCGGCCTTCCGCGCCACGCGCGGCCTCGGGGCTTCCGGTGGCTTTCCGGGGCGTGGACAGGCAAAATTCACGTTTTGTAGCCGTTCTTCGCGCGCGGGGGTTCCCGCGGACGGGGATGGAGGGACAGGACTCGATGGCGTGGAATCAGCCGGACGGCAACGGCAGCGGCCGCGACCCCCGTGATCCATGGGGCAACCGCGGCGGGCAGCAAGGGCCGCCCGATCTCGACGAGCTGCTCGGCAACCTGCAGCGCCGGCTCCGGGGGCTCTTCCGGGGGCGGGGAGGCACGGGCGGGCCCGGCGGCTCCGGTGGCGGCGGGAGTACGGGCGGCGCGGGCGGAGGCCTTCGTTCCTTCGGCACCCGTGGAGTCGGCATCGTCATCGCGCTCCTCCTCGTGGGCTGGGGGCTCGCCGGCATCTACATCGTCGAGCCGGCCGAGGAGGGCGTGGTCCTTCGATTCGGCCGCTATCACGATACCACCGGGCCCGGTCCCCACTGGGCTCCCTACCTCATCGACTCGGTCGAGAAGGTCAACGTGGAGCAGATCCGGCGCGCCGAGATCGGCTATCGGAGCGACGCGGGGGACCAGTCGGTGCCCCCCGAATCGCTCATGCTCACCCGCGACGAGAACATCGTGGACGTCGGGTTCGCGGTGCTCTACCGGATCAAGGACGCGCAGAACTACCTGTTCCGGGTTCGCGACCCCGACCTCACGCTGCGCCAGGCGACCGAGAGCGCCATCCGCGAGGTGGTGGGCCGGAACATCATGGACTACGTGCTGACCGACGGACGGTCGGTCGTCGCGGAGCAGGTCCGCGAGCTCACCCAGGAGATCCTCGACCGCTACGAAACGGGCCTCCTCGTCGCGAGCGTCAACATGCAGAAGGCGCAGCCGCCGAACCAGGTGCGCGACGCATTCTCCGACGCGGTGAAGGCGCGGGAGGACGAGGAGCGGTACAAGAACGAGGCGCGCGCCTATGCGGCTCAGATTCTGCCTCGGGCCCGGGGTGATGCGAACGCCATGCTGCAGCAGGCCGAAGGCTACAAGCAGCGGGTGATCAACGAGGCGCAGGGCGACGCGTCGCGATTCCTCAGCGTCCTCACGGAGTACCGCAAGGCGCCGGAGGTGACCCGGCAGCGGCTCTATCTCGATGCCATGCAGAACGTGCTCGGCAACTCCACGAAGGTTCTGCTCGACGTCGAGGGCGGCAACAACCTGCTGTACGTGCCCCTCGACAAGCTGCTCACGGGCAGCGCCCGTACGGACGACCCGGGTGACTCCGCATCGTCGTTCGACGGAACGCGGGCCGGCCCGGGCCGGGCTGCTTCGGATGATTCCAATCGCGGTCGAGGGAGGTCACGTCAATGAGCGCTCGCATCGGAATCGTCGTCGTCGTCATCGCGGCCATCGTCGTGAGCTTCGCGGTGTTCGTGGTCAGCGAGCGCGAGCGCGCCATCCTCTTCCAGCTCGGAAAGATCGTGCGCGACGACTACCGGCCCGGAATCCACTTCAAGGTGCCGTTCTTCCAGGACGTTCAGAAGTTCGACGCGCGGATCCAGACCCTGGATGCCGCCCCCGAGCTCTATCTCACAAAGGAGAAGAAGAACGTCAAGGTCGACTCGTACGTCAAGTGGCGGATCTCGGACGTCAATCGATACTTCACCGCGACCGGCGGCAGCGCGCGCCGGGGCGCCTCCCGCCTTCACGCGCTCAACCAGACCGATCTCAAGGACGCGTTCGGCCGGCGCACGATCCCCGAAGTGGTGGCCGAGGATCGGGCCGAGATCATGCGCGAGCTCACCATCTCGCTCAACGAGAAGGCGGTGGGACTCGGCATGGAGGTCATCGATGTCCGGATCAAGCGCATCGACCTCGAGGACGCGGTGAGCAACTCCGTCTACCAGCGCATGGCCGCGGAGCGAACGGAGGTCGCGAAGGACAGGCGCTCGCGCGGCGAGGAAGAGGCGAAGAAGATCCGGGCGGTGGCCGAGCGCGACCGAGAGGTCCTCATCGCGGAGGCGACCCGGGAGGCGGAGCGGACCCGGGGTGAAGGGGACGGGTCGGCGACGGAGATCTACGCGAAGGCCTACACCCGCGACCCCGAGTTCTACCGCTTCTACCGCAGCCTCAACGCCTATTCCGCGTCGTTCCGAAACAAGTCCGACGTGCTGCTGCTGCAGCCGGACGCGGACTTCTTCGACTTCTTCAAGGATCCGCAGGGCGGCGGCGAGCGCTAGCGTGGCTGCCGCACCGACTCTTGTTGCGAGGGCGCCGGGGCGCCGCGGCGGCGGACCGGACGCGCCGAGCGACGCCGACCGGGTGGCGAGCCCGGTGTCCGGGCGGCTCCGGAGAGCGCGAACCGCGGCCGCGGGCGAACGGACATTCGCAGCGGGAAGTCGGTGAGATAGCCGCGCCGGGCGCGATGTGGGGCAATCTGCTCGACGCGGTCGCGCTCCTGCTCGTCCTGGAAGGCATCATGCCCTTTCTCAGTCCGTCTTCGGTCCGCCGATTGCTCGCCCGACTGAACGAGCTCGGCGACAACGCCCTGCGGGTCGCGGGCCTCGCGAGCATGGTGGCCGGGGTCGTTCTCCTCTATCTCGGCCGCTGATCGATGCATGCGGGGGCCGGACCATGGCTCCTTCCGGCGGGAGTCGAGGAGGTGCTTCCGCCCGACGCCGAGGGGCTCGAGGCGCTACGCCGGACGGTCATCGATCTCTTCGCCTCCTGGGGGTACGAGTTCGTGATGCCCCCCTTCCTCGAGTACCTCGATTCCCTGCTCCACGGCACCGGTCCCGATCTCGACCTCAGGACCTTCAAGGTGACCGACCAGTCGTCGGGAAGGATGCTCGGGGTGCGTGCGGACATGACGCCCCAGGTGGCCCGGATCGACGCCCATCGGCTCGCCCGGGGGGAGGTCCCGATCCGGCTCTGCTACGCGGGGACGGTGCTGCATGCCCGGGCGAACCGGGTCTCGGGGTCGCGCTGTCCGATCCAGGTGGGGGCGGAGATCTACGGACATGCCGGCGTGGAGAGCGACATCGAGGCGATCGATCTGATGCTCGAGATGCTCCGGGGGGCGGGGGTCGATCGGCCGCACATCGACGTGGGCCACCTCGGGGTGTTCCGGGGTCTTGCCCGGGGGGCGTCCCTCGGCGATGCGGAGCAGGCGGCGCTCTTCACCGCCCTGCAGCGCAAGGCGGAGGCCGAGATCGAGGACCTGCTCCGCGGGGTGGACTCGCCCTGGCGCGAGCGGCTCGGGTGTCTCGCGGGCCTCAACGGCGGGTCGGAGACCCTCGACGAGGCGGCCGCCCGGTTCGCGGGCGACCCGCCGGTCCCGGCCGAGGTGGATGCCGCTCTCGGGGACCTTCGGGCCATCTCCCGGGGGGTTCGGCGGCTCGGCGAGATCGTGCACTTCGACCTCGCCGAGCTCCGCGGCTACCGCTACCACGGGGGCGTCGGATTCGCCGCCTTCGTGCCCGGACACGGGCGTGAGATCGCGCGCGGCGGGCGCTACGACGGCATGAACACGGTGGACGGACGGCTCCGCCCGGCGACCGGCTTCAGCGCCGACCTCCGGACCCTGTACCAGTTGGGGGCGCGCCGAGCGGCACGGCGTGGAGGCGTGCTCGCCCCCTGGCCCGGCGATGCGGACGGGGTCGATCGGGCGGTGCGGGACCTTCGGTCGGCCGGCGAGCGGGTGGTGCACCGACTGCCCGGGCAGTCCGGCGGCGCACGGGATCTCGGATGCGACCGCGAGCTCGTCCGCGACGGAGAGTGCTGGGTCGTCGCCCCCGTCCCGATCCCGGACCCGGCCTCCGGAGAGGGCGAACATGGGTAGAGCGGTCGTCGTCGTCGGAACCCAGTGGGGGGACGAGGGCAAGGGGAAGATCGTCGACCTGCTGACGGAGCGGGCGCAGGCGGTGGTCCGCTTCCAGGGCGGGCACAACGCCGGGCACACCCTTGTCGTGGGGGGCGAGAAGACGGTGCTCCACGTTATCCCGTCGGGGATCCTCCGCGCGGAGGTCGTCTGTCTCATCGGGAACGGGGTGGTGCTGTCGCCGGACGCCCTGGTGGACGAGATCGAGAGGGTGGAGGCACGCGGGGTGGCGGTGACCGAGCGGCTGGTCCTGAGCGAAGCATGCCCGCTCATCCTCGACTACCACGTCCGGCTCGACGAGGCGCGGGAATCTCACCGGGCGGGCGGGGCGATCGGAACCACCCGCCGCGGCATCGGGCCGGCATACGAGGACAAGGTGGCGCGGCGGGCGATTCGGGTGGGCGACCTCTTTCACCCCGCGCGGTTCCGCGCCAAGGTCGAGGAGGTCCTCGACTTTCACAATTTCGTCCTGAAGGGCTACTACGGTGCCGAGCCCGTCTCCGCCGCCGCGGTTTGCGACAGGGCCCTCGGCGCGGCGGAGGTGATCCTGCCCCTCGTCGACGATGTCGGCGAGCGGCTCCATCAGCTCGGGAAGGAGGGCGCGAACATCCTCTTCGAAGGCGCGCAGGGGAGCCTCCTCGACGTCGACCACGGGACCTATCCCTTCGTGACGTCCTCCAATACCACGGCCGGGGTCGCGGCGACGGGAAGCGGCACGGGTCCGAACCGGATCGACCACGTTCTCGGGATCACCAAGGCCTACGCGACGCGGGTCGGTTCCGGTCCCTTCCCGACCGAGCTCCGCGACGACCTCGGCCGGCGTCTCGGGGAGCGGGGCGCGGAGTTCGGCGCGACCACCGGGAGGCCGCGGCGCTGCGGCTGGATGGATGCGGTGGCGCTCCGGAAGTCGCTTCAGTTGAGCGGGGTGGATGGGCTGTGCCTCACCAAGCTCGACGTCCTCGACGGCCTCGACACCGTGCGGATCTGCGTCGGATACCGGTCGGGCGGCGAGGTCCGGGCGACGCCGCCGGTGGGCGCCGAGGGCCTCGCCGGCTGTGAACCGATCTACGAGGACCGCCCGGGCTGGAGCGAGTCCACCGTCGGGCTCCGCTCGGAGGATGACCTTCCCGCGAACGCCCGCGCCTACGTCGACCGCCTCGAATCCCTGCTCGACACCCCGATCGACCTCATCTCGACCGGCCCGGATCGGGAGGAGACGATCGTGCGCCGCCTGCCGTTCTGAGCCCGCGGCGCCGCTTCGTGGTCGAGCTACTCCCCGGTCAGGGTCGCGACCATCAGGGCCTTGATGGTGTGCATGCGGTTCTCCGCCTGGTCGAACACGATCGACGACTCGGAGTCGAAGACCTCGTCCGTCACCTCCATCGCGTCAAGGCCGAACCGTTCGTGGATGTCGCGTCCGACCTCGGTCTCGAGATCGTGAAAGGCGGGCAGGCAGTGGAGAAATCTTGCCTCCGGGTTTCCGGTCGCCGCCATGACCCGCCCGTTGACCTGGTAGGGCCGCAGCCGCTCGATCCGCTCCGCCCATACCTCCTCCGGCTCTCCGAGCGAAACCCAGACGTCGGTGTAGACGAAGTCGCATCCGGCGATCGCGTCCGCGATGCTCTCCCCGACCGCGATCCGGCCGCCCGCCGCGGCGGCCGCCACCTCCGCCTCCGCCCGGTCGGCCGCGTCCGGCCAGCACGCGCGCGGGGCCGCGAAGCGTGCATCGACCCCCATCTTGGCCGCCGCCATCATGAGCGAGGTCGCGGTGTTGTTCGCCGCGTCGCCGAGGAAGGCGAGCCGGACGTCCGCGAGGCTTCCCGCGTGGTGCTCGCGCATGGTCATGAGGTCGGCGAGGGCCTGGGTCGGATGGTACTCGTCGGTGAGGCCGTTCCACACCGGTACCCCGGAGTGACGGGCAAGCTCCTCGATCACCCGCTGCCCGTGTCCCCGGTACTCGATCCCGTCGTAGAGCCGCCCGAGCACCCGGGCGGTGTCGCGCATGGACTCCTTCGCGCCGAGGTGCGACCCCGAGCCGTCGATGAGGGTGGTGCGGGCCCCCTGGTCCGCCGCCGCAACCTCGAACGCGCAGCGCGTGCGGGTCGAGCTCTTCTCGAAGATGAGCGCAATGTTGCGCCCCTCGAGGCGCCGGCACTCGGTACGCTCGCGCTTCTCGCGCTTGAGCCGGCCGGCGAGATCGAGGACGTGGGTGATCTCCGCGGGCGAGAGGTCGCCGATGCGAAGGAGGCTGCGATCCTTGAGGTTTACAGGCATGGAAGAAGCGGATGGTCCTTGAGGCGCGCGATGTTTAGCACAGTTTCCGGGCGTCACCAAGGGCGGGGGCGAGGCCGGTACGATGCTTGAGCTCCTCGGCGCCGCCTGGGCCTGGAGCGAGGGGCACCGCTGGGTGGTCTGGGCGGTCGCCGCGGGCTCGCTCGGAAGCCTCGTGCTGTCCGGAGTGCTGGTGACGGTGATCCTGGTCCAGTTGCCCCCCGACCACTATTCGAGGACCAGGCTTGCTCCGACCGCAATCCCGAACGCGGGCGTCGTCTCGCTGCTCACGAGCGGCGCGGTGCTCGTCGTGCGCAACGTGCTCGGATGGATTTTCGTGCTTGCCGGGATCGCCATGCTGGTCCTTCCCGGGCAGGGACTGCTGTCGATCCTCGCCGGCCTCGTGCTCATCGACTTCCCGGGCAAGCGGCGGTTCGAACGCCGGTTGCTCGCGAGCCACGTCGTGCGCGATGCCATGAACTGGCTGCGGCGACGGGCCGGCCGGCCGCCCTTCGACTTTACGTGACTTTACGTTCGCGAAGAATTCGAGCAAGGCGGCGGGCCCACCATGCGGGCTCCTGCCACACCGACGAGGGGAGAGTTCGATGAGCAGCGAAGGAAACGGCAACGGGAGCGGGAACGACGGGAACGGAAGGGGGAGCCCAAGGCCGCGCCGGAGGGCGCGCACGGCCGCCCTGCTCGCCGCGGTGTTCGCGGTCGGCGCGCTCGGCGGCGGCGCGGTGATGACGGCGACCGACGCGTGGAGCCACTGGGGCCGCTGGGGAGGCCCGATGGGGCACCACGGGGGCCCCGAAAGGTGGAAGGGGCACATGGAGGACCACGCCCTCTTCTGGCTCGACCGGGTGGATGCCACCGACGAGCAGCGAGAGGCGGTCCGTACCATCGTCGGCGAGGCGTTCGACGACCTCTCGGGTGCGGTCGGCGAGCATCGCGCCCTGCGCCGCGAGTGGCTGACCGAGCTCGAGCGGCCCGAGCTCGATGCCGCGGCGCTGGAGGCCCTCCGGGCGCGGCACGTGGCGCTCGTGGATAGCAAGAGCCGCCGAGCCCTCGAGGCGGTCGTCGAAGCCGGGTCGGTCCTGACCGCGGAGCAGCGCGCCGAGCTCGTCTCGATGATCTCCCGGCATCGGGACCGGCGGGGCGAGCGGCGGCGCGGGTCGGACGAAGGCTGATCCGGGCCGAGTCCGGCGTCCGGTCCCGGGCGCCGGGCCGGGCCCGATTCGGTAACGGCGCGGGAACCGGAGCCGCCCGTCGCCGTCACCGCCAGCTTCTCCCGGGGCCGCAGAGATGAACCATCCCCCCCGTTGCCGGCCGGGAAGTCCGTCGGCGGACCCGGTGAGGGGTCGCGTCGCACACACCTCGAACGGGCTCCGGTCCGGGGTTCGTCGGGCCCGGGCGGCCGCATGAGCGCGGGCGCCGCCGAACGCAGGCGCATCCTCGTCGTCGACGACGACCGGGCCCTCGGCGAGATGCTGGCCGAGTACCTTGACCGCGCGGGCTACATGGTGAGCGCGCGCGAGACGGTATCGGAGGGATATGGCGCCGCCCGGCGTGAGTCCTTCGACGCGATCGTCCTCGACGTGATGCTCCCCGACGGCGACGGCCTCGATCTCTGCCGGCGCCTCCGGGCCGAGTCCGACGTGCCGATCCTGATGCTTACCGCGCGGGGAGACCCCTCCGACCGAATCGTGGGCCTCGAGATCGGCGCGGACGACTACCTGCCGAAGCCCTTCAACCCGCGTGAGCTGCTCGCCCGGCTTCGCGCGATCCTCCGCCGCCGCCAAGGGCCGGGGGCGCGCGCGGAGACGCTTCGATTCGGAGCGCTCGAGATCGATCGGGTCGCCCGGGTGGTGCGGCTCGGAGGCGAGGAGCGGCCCATCACGAGCCACCAGTTCGAGCTGCTCTGGGCGCTTGCGACCCGGGCCGGTCAGGTGCTGACCCGCGACGCGCTGATGCAGCTCGTGCGCGGCGAGGACCTCGAGGCCTTCGACCGGAGCATCGACGTGCACGTCTCGCGGATCCGGCAGGCCATCGAGGACGATCCGCGGCGCCCGCGCCGGATCCTGACCCTGCGCGGGGTGGGGTACGTCTTCTCGCGCTCGCCTTCCGCGGGAGGCGGGGCCGGAGCCGGCGGCGGCGGAGCCGGAGGGAGTGATTCGGGCGGCGGCGAACCGTGAAGCGACTCTACCTTCGCGTCTATCTCGGGTTCGTCGCGGTCCTCGTCGCCTTCGCGGTGCTCGCGGGGGCGGCGGCCTGGATCGGCCGGGCGGTCTTCGACGACGACTTCAGCGAGCGACCCGGACTTCGCTCCGGGTTCGTGTATCTCCTGACCCGCGCCGTTCCTCCCCCGGGCGAGGATGCCGGTGCGACCCGTGCCGCCCTGGAGGCACTCGCGGAGCGGTTCCGCATGGACCTCACCCTGTACGACGCGTCCCGAACGGTGGTGGCCGCGGCTGGCCCGCCCGTGCCCCCGCCCCGGAGGTGGCGCCGGGGGGAATCGACGTATTCGCACCACGCTCGGGGCCACCACCGTCCGATCGTCATCCGTCTCGAGGATGGACGCTGGATCGCCGCCCGCAGAAGGTTCGCCCCGCAGTGGAGCGGCTGGCTGCCCGGTTGGTTCCCCCATTGGTTGCCGCTCTGGGTGGGGCCGCTGGTCCTCCTTGCGGCGGCCATCGCGATCGGGGTGTGGCCGCTCGCCCGCGGGCTCACGCGGCGGATCGAGCGGCTGCAGGCGCGGGTGGACGAGCTCGGGGCAGGATCGCTCTCCGCGCGGGTCGAGGTGGAGGGCCGGGACGAGGTCGCCCGCCTCGCCGAGAGCTTCAACCGGGCCGCGGACCGGATCGAACGCCTGGTCGAGGCGCAGCGACACATCCTCGCCGGGGCGTCGCACGAGCTCCGCACCCCGCTCACCCGCATCCGGATGGCGATCGAGCTCCTGGAGGGCAGTCCGGAGCGGCGCGCGGGCATCGAGCGCGACATCGCGGAGCTCGACGAGCTCATCGAGGAGCTTCTCACCGCCGCGCGGCTCGACGCCCCGGAGTCGCTCGGCGATGCGGAGCCGGTGGACGCCCTCGCCCTCCTCGCCGAGGAGGCCGCCCGGGTGGGGGCGGAGGTCCGCGGAGAGCCGGTCACCGTGACGGTGGTCGAGCGCCTGTTCCGGCGGCTTTGCCGCAACCTCCTCGAGAACGCGCGCCGCCACGGTGAGGGCTCACCCATCTCCATCGAGGTCGAGCGCCGCGCGGCGGCGGAGGACGGGGAGGCCGCGCCCGAGGCCGCGATCCGGGTCACGAACGGGGGACCGCCGATCCCGGACCACCTCCGCGAGCGGATATTCGAGCCCTTCTTCCGGATCGAGGCGGCAAGTGGGCGCGGGGTCGGGCTCGGGCTCGTCCTCGTCCGCCGCATCGCCGAGCACCACGGGGGCCGGGCGCGCCTCGTCGAGAGCGATCCTGCCGGCACCACCTTCGAGGTCACCCTCCCCCTCGGGTGAACCCGGCCGGCCGGTGGCGGCGGCGGGGGGCGTAGGGTAGAGTGCCGCGCTTCCCGAACCCGGAACGCGCCCGTGATCGACTGCTACACCTGGAAGACCTCGAATGGCCGCAAGGCCACCGTCATGCTCGAGGAATGCGATCTGGACTACGAGCTTCACCCGATCGACATCGGGAACGACGACCAGTTCACCCCGGAGTTCATCGCGATCAACCCGAACAGCAAGATCCCCGCGATCATCGACCGGGACGGGCCGGGGGGAGAGCCCTACACGGTCATCGAGTCGGGGGCGATCCTCATGTATCTCGCGGAGAAGACGGGGCGGTTCATGCCGAGCGAGACCGCCGCGCGCTACGAGGTGATCCAGTGGCTCATGTTCCAGATGGGCGGGGTGGGGCCGATGTTCGGCCAGGTCCACCATTTCAAGCGGGCCGCGAAGGAGAAGGTGCCCTACGCCATTGACCGCTACTACACGGAGTGCCGGCGCCTCTACGGGGTGCTCGACGCGCGTCTCGACGGCCGCGAGTACCTCGCGGGGGAGCTTTCGATCGCGGATTTCGCGACCCTGCCGTGGGTGTTCCGCCACGTCTGGCAGGAGGTCGACCTCGCCGACTTCCCGAACGTGAAGCGCTGGTACGAGAGCCTGATGGCGCGACCGGCCGTCCAGCGGGGCATGGAACTCCCCTGAGCACAGGGGCGGCGCGTCGCACTCGGCGCGCCGGTGGTCTCAGGTCGCTCGGATCGCCAACGGGTCGGGTCGGGATGGTGCCGAGGAGAGGATTTGAACCTCCACGGGGTTGCCCCCACTAGCACCTGAAGCTAGCGCGTCTACCAGTTCCGCCACCTCGGCCCGCGGAAGGGGCGGCAATGTACGGCAGCGCCCTCCGAATGACAAGAAGCGATTGAGCCCCGATTCACGATTTCCCGGCGAAACGGCGCGCCGGCGGCCGGCCCGCCGGCCGCGCGGGGCCGGGATTCGTGTGGCTGGCGGCAGGCAGGGCCGTGTACCCGCGTGATGTGGTCGAGGGGCGGGTGATCGCCCACCGCGACGGGTACGGGTTCCTCGCCCGCGACGACGGGGGCGACGACCTGTTCCTCCCCGCCCGCGAAATGCGGGGCCTCATGCACGGAGACCGGGTCGCCTGCGAGGTGCGGGTCTCCCGGCGGGGCGGCGGCCGGCCGGGCCCCGGGTACCGAGGGGTGGTGCTCGAGGTCATCGAGCGCGGCCACCGGGTGGTGGTCGGCCGCTTCTTCCGCGCGGGAGGCATGTCTTTCGTGTCGCCCGACCATCGGAACCTTCCCCACGACGTGGCGATCCCGGACGGAGAGGGG